>JALWEC010000383.1:0-2284 GCA_027036655.1 Melioribacteraceae bacterium | reverse complement strand
TAGTAATATTGACTTCGAGTTTAATAGCTCAAGTTGAATATTCTTTCCTATTGGATTCAAAAAGCAATTTAACGGTAAAAACGATTAAAGCTTCTGACGGTAATAATTATGTTCGTTTGAATATTGGGCAATTCCACAAAACCAAAAAACCGGGCTATCCAGAATTGCCGGTAAAATATGTTAATTTAATAATACCGGCAAAAGAGGATGTAGCCGAAATATTACCGACAGTAGTTTCCGAAAGTTCAATGCAATTGAATGAAAAAATTTATCCTGCGCAATACGATATACCGACCGTTGAGAGCGGAAGAAAAAATAATTTTATTCCGCCGAATAAAAATGTCTATAATTCAAAGAATGAGTGGCCCGATAAAAATGTAAAAGTAGTGCACGACGGATATTTTGACGGCAATAATCATATTGTAACTTTGGAGATAATTCCCGTTAAATATATGCCTTTATTGAACAAGATAACAATTATTACAAAGATGAATATTTCACTTGTTTTAAAGGGAAACAACAAAAAGATCGAGCTACCCAAATGGCGCTCCGTAAAAACGCAAGAAATAATAGATAATGCATTAAAATCAATAGTTGAAAACAAATCGGATATACCGTTGTACCGGATAAAACCCAAAGTTAGTAGTGTTTACGGGAATGATTCTCAACAATTGAAGAAACCAACTCCGGTTGAATTCCACGAATATGTAATAATTACAATTCAAGCGTTAAAACCTTATTTCAACGACTTTGTAGCTTGGAAGAAAAGAAAAGGAATAGATATAGGTGTTGTTACCACTTCTTCTATTTTTGCAAATTATACCGGTGATTTAATCTCAGGTTTGTACGACAATGCCGGTAAGATACGAGAATATTTAAGGGATTTAAGAGAACTCGGTGGCGTTTGGGTGTTGTTTGCAGGTGATTTTTCGGTACTTCCAATTAGATATGGAACTGGAGGAAATTATTCTCCCAATTCTCATCCAACTTCAGATTATATAATACCAGCAGATAATTATTTCGCGGATTGGAATGGGAACTGGAACAAAGACAATGATGATTTTTATGGGGAGCCTACCGATGATTCGCCCGATTATTGGCCGGAATTTTACGTAGGAAGATTATTATGTACAAACGGAACGGAAATATCAAATTGGGGATATAAGCAGTTGAAATATGAAAAAAATCCGGGTAACGGGGATAATAGCTATCTCGGTCGTTCTTTTATGATGGAATCCGATCAGTTCCAGAGCGGAAATCAAGCGGAATATATTGCTTCTGATTTGCCGATGTTTACTCATACTATATGGAGAGAATTACCATCTTATGACGCTCCTAATCCAACATTCCCGAAAGGTTACCAAGTTATTGACGAGATGAATAATACGAAATACGGTTTATACAGTTGGTTCGGACACGGTGCACCGATTTCAGAAGTTGCAAGCAGTGATAGTGTAAATACTAAACCTCGATCGTGTATTGTGTCCTCCGACGCAACGGGAACTGATGGCGGTTTGGACGAACTGACAGATTTAAATTATCCGGGTATTATCTATTCAATGGGTTGTGATAATAATCCGTTTGATGACTACGACCCGCACAACTGGGGCTGGGGCGAAGGGTATAACCTTGCCGAAGCATATACCGTGCAATCGAAAAACGGAGGTATTGCATTCCTTGGCAATTCACGTTACGGTTGGATATATTCTTCGTATCATCTGTATGATGAATTTGCAAATCAGTTAAATAATGGGAATACTAATTTGGGTGTAGCCGAATTATTATCCAAGGCAAACTATACTAATCATTATTTGGAATATTCGCATAATTTGATAGGCGACCCCGAAGTTAAACTATGGACTGCCGTACCATCTAATTTTAATTCGGTTTCAATAACCGATTTGGGAAATAAAGTAATTGTTTCGGTAAACGCCCCCGATAATAATAATACGATTTGTGCTTCGAGCACGGACAACGGAAAAACATATTGGAAAGTAGCGCATAATGTAAACAGTTACACTTTCTATACTTCCGTCAGACCGTTAAATATAACAATTACCCGAACTAATTATCTCCCCTATCTTGCGACCATAGGAGGCTCTTTTAACAATACAATAACTTTTTCCGACGTGACTCATTTGTTCGGTAAATTTAAATCCTATGCAAACGCAAAGATTGTAATTAAACCGAATACTAAGATTATTTTACCTGACGGTACGGAAAGAAAATTTGAGTCCGAAACCGTATTAAAAGGAAAAGACATAAACAATTTATATGTTCTTGT
>JALWEC010000382.1 GCA_027036655.1 Melioribacteraceae bacterium | reverse complement strand
CATAATGGCGGTAATGGTTCTGAATCTTTTTAGAAAAAATTTTGACGAAGAAATTTTATCAAAACTTAACAGAGAACATAAAACGATTCAGGGACTTTTTTATGACAGAATAAAAGAAAAAGGAGACGTTCTGGATTTTGCACTTCGGGAATTGGCTAACAACAGTAAGGTGATACAGCTTTTTGCCGCAAGAGATAGGGAAGGGCTTAAAAAATTACTCCTTTCGGACTACAGAAATAATATTAAAGAACAGTTTAATATCGTTCAGTTTCAATTTCATTTGCCGGATGCCACTTCGTTTCTTCGTCTGCATAAACCGGAAAAATACGGAGACAACCTTTCCCAATTCAGGAAAACGGTAGTTAAAGTGGCAAAAACCAAAATGCCGGTTAGCGGACTTGAAGTGGGAAAAGCGGGAGTCGGTATTAGATCGGTTTATCCGATGTTTAATAACGGTAAATATATCGGTTCGGTGGAATTCGGGGGATCATTGCTTAGTGTTTTACTGAACTTACAAAGGATGTATCACTTTTCATTTGCAATCGGAATAAAAGATAATATTTTTAAGGTAGCCGGGCATAAAACGGGAAACAAAGACGTTAAAAAAGCGGGTATGGATTTTTATAAATTTTCGGATCATATTTTGCGACAAATTATTGAAAAAAAATACACGGAATCAACAAAAATTATTAATCTTGATAATAAAACTTATTATATATTTTCTTTCCCACTAAAAGACTTTTCCAATAATGTAGTCGGAAAAGTTTTTTTCCTTTTGGATGAAACACCTACGTTCACAAGTATAGCTCAAAAACAGAGAATGATAACTTATGTGATAATCGGCTTTGTTCTCTTTTTTATGGCGTTGTTTGTTTATTTCTTCAGACGGAGAATTATTAATCCGATTGACAGAATGGTCAAATTTTCAGATGAAATTGCGTCGGGTAATTTTGACGCCGATATGAAAAATAAAAGTCAGGATGAAGTTGGCGTTCTTGTAAAAAATCTGAAAATTATGAGGGATAAGTTGAAAGAAATATTCGATGAATCACGGAAAAAGTCAGCCGAAGCGGAAAAAGCTGCCGAAATTGCCGAAAACGAAAAACGGGTAGTGGAAGAGACCCAGAATTATCTTTCTGAAAGTACACACAAAATGCTTGAAGCAATGGAAAAATTTTCACAAGGAGATTTAACCGTTGAGCTTCATCCTAAAAATCCCGATGATGAAATCGGTAAACTCTTTAACGGATTTAATACGGCGGTGCGTAAAATGAAAGAGTTGATTGCAAAAGTAATCGAAATTGTTGATGCAACCGCAAGTGCGGGAACGCAAATTTCGTCCAGCGCAGAAGAGATGGCAGCAGGAGCCAACGAACAATCGGCTCATTCCAACGAAGTTGCCGGCGCCGTCGAAGAAGTTACGCAGACAATTATGGGAACAACGCAAAACGCGCAAAACGCCGCCGAGCTTTCAAAAGAGGCGGAAAAATATTCAATTGAGGGAGGTCAAAAGATTACCGAGGCAAAAGATGGTATGCAGAAAATTGTTGTTGCTGCTAATGAAACGGGAAGATCGATTGAATCATTAACGGAAAAAACCGAGCAAATCGGAGAAATTACCAAAGTAATTAACGAAATTGCCGATCAGACAAATCTGCTGGCTTTAAATGCCGCAATTGAAGCTGCCCGAGCCGGTGAACAGGGACGCGGATTTGCGGTAGTTGCCGACGAAGTGCGCAAACTTGCCGAAAGGACACTGAAAGCGACAAAGGAAATCGGTGATATGATTGCGGAAATCCAAAACGAATCGCATAACGCCAACGCTTCGATGCATAACGCCGAAAAAGCCGTTGAAGAAGGCGCTAAAAAGACCGAAGAAGTTGAGGAAGCTCTTAAAATGATAATGCAAGAATCGGAAAAAGTTGAGAAAGAAATCGAAACGCTCGCATTGGCGTCGGAAGAGGAACTAAAGGCAATTGAAGATATTGCATCGTCAATGGAAGTGATGAATAACGTTACGCACGAAACAAGTTCGGGAATTCAGCAAATTGCCCAAGCAACCGAGGATTTGGCAAGACTAACCGAAACACTTAAAAACGTGGTAGCTACCTTCCATATAGATTATTCCGTTTCGCCGGAAAATCCGAACGAAGATTCGGAAGGACATTATTTGGAATAGAAAAAATCGGCTGTTTCGTAAATTAAGACCGCTTTCTGAAGCGGTTTTTTTTTTTTGAAGAGAGTTGACAGAAGACTTTGTATAACCCCGCAATATGTCATTCTGAATGGAACAAATCTTGTAGCGGACTCAATATGACAAATTTAGTACTTTTTCGGTAAAATTCGTGTTATTTGTGGCAAAATATTTTTCCAAATACTCTAAAGTCCCTTGTTGATAAGGGTTTCAGAGATTATTTCTTTGTCCGACTTTTTCTGATTTTGTTTCCGGCTTGTTCGGGTTGGGAGTAAGCACAGCTAACCTATAAAAAAACAGATAAGAAAATCTTACTCGTTCTATTTGTAGCACAGTCCGCCACGGCGGACTGTGGCTGAAATAATTTAGCGTTATGCTTGTTTTTCGCAGATTGCAAGCAATCTACGCCTCAAGTTTGGTCAATTTCTATTGTAAAAGGCATTAGAAAACAAAGGGATCATAGAATTATTAGGGTTCGTGT
>JALWEC010000381.1 GCA_027036655.1 Melioribacteraceae bacterium | reverse complement strand
GTCCCATCGGATCAGAGTTGCTCCAGCCGTTAAAGCTGCCGCGTACTTGGACTGAATCGGAAGCATTGTCAAAAATGCCTGCATCGTTCATAACTGTCATATCAACGTTAAACGTAATGTTGCCGTCTGCGAAGTTTTGCCCGGGTTCAACATTGTCCCAATATGCAAAAAAACTGTTTTCACCTGCTACTGGTGTTAGCGTACGGTTGTCAACACTTTCCCATTCATAATTGGTTGTGCCTTGGTCGGCGTAGATAAACTTAAAGAATAAAGTTTCTCCTGCCGTTAAAGTATCTATCGTTACCGAATATGTGGAATCGCCGTCTGCGTCGCTCATCATTATCGGACTGTTTTGCCAATCGGTAAAGTTACCGGCTATATAAACGTCTTGAGTCGCCGGGTTAAAATTACCAAGTGTTTCTTGTACCCCCATATCGACTTGGAATGTTACTTGGGCGGTCGAAGGGTTGCCGTTCATTGTGTGCGAACCGATATAATCAAATGTATTTTTGGGATAGACTATCCACTCTGAATTATCGGCGTCAGTTCCTGCCGATGCCGCCCAATCTGTATTACCCGATGTAACCGAAGATTTTCTAACCAGCGTATGATCTTTAGTTGCCGCAGAAACTCCCGCAACATCCCAGCCTTCGCCCGGATCTTCATTAGGAACACCGATAACATCAATAATTGTATAATCGGAACCGTTAATTTTTGCAATAGCTCTTGCGTCATTACCGTTAAAACCTACTACATAGCCGGAGTCGTTATATGCCAATTGTTGGTCTGCAACGGCGAGGATTGCATTGTCGGCTCCCGAATTAGCAATTACCCATACATCGCCGTCGGCAAGTGTACTTCCGGAAGGGAAATGTGTAACATTAGTCCAGTCGCTTCCGTTGTAATTACCGAGTATAACATACTGGGTTAAATCAACCTCTGCACCGGTCCCATTGAAAATCTCAAGCGCTTTATTGTTGCTACTTCCCTCTATGTATTCGGAGAAGAATAAGTCGGAGGCTTGAGCGTGCACCATAGAGACGGCGAAAAGGATTGTTAGAAACATGAAGAACTTCTTCATTTTTTGCTCCTTTTATTTATTGAAAAAAATCGTTAGTTCAAATATTTAAGCTAATAAGTTATTAAAAATCAGGCAATGTATAAAGTTAAATTATAACTAAATAATTAGTGAAATAATTCATTTAAGCTGTGTTTTTTTCGGTTTTTCCAGTTCATTTTGTGGTAAGCGTATCCCACAATTAAGGGGAGCGCAAGTGTGGCTTCCGAATAGACCATTTGCTCGAACGTTGTTTCGACTTTTCCCCAAGAGCTGGCTTCTCTGAGTGTGGAACTCGAAAGGGCTCCGTCGCGAACATCGGCAACTGTAATTTGCACAGCGTATTTGTGCATCGGGACGTTCTCCCGTAGAATGTCAGCCGCTACTACAATGTCCTGCGTGAAGTTTTTAGGAACTCCGCCGCTTACCATAAAGATGCCGGTTTCTTTGCTTTCGAGTTTTATTTTGGTCAACTCCAGAAAGTCTTTTCCGCTGTCGAAGGAAACGTGTTTTTCGGGATGATTTGTTTGGTGCATTACAATTCCGAAACCTGCCGAGCAGTCGGAGAATGCGGGAACGAAAATTGGAACGTTATTTTTATAAGCGGCATAAATAACACTGTCGTCAACTTTAGGACCGCCGTTCTCTTCAAGATATTTACCGAAATGCCAAAGGAGTTCGCGGGATGAGTAGGGGCGGGGTTCAAGCGAATCAAAAATTGCAGACGTTGTATCATCGCAAATTCTCAGCTCGTCTTCGTCTATAAAAGTATCGTAAATTCTGTCGATGTGAAGTTCGCGAAGTTCGTTATCATCGGCATACCGGGAACCGATATAATGCTTAAATCCCAATGCCTCAAAAAAATCCTGATCTACCATCAAAGCGCCGGTTGAAACAATTGTGTCAACCATATTATTGTTAACCAAATCGAAAACAACTTTTTTTAATCCCGCACTGAAGATACTTCCCGCCAAAGTTAGAATTATCGTAGTATCTTTGTCCGTAATCATTCTATCAAAAATCTTCGCGGCTCGGTTTAAGTCTCTTGCCGAAAAAGCCATATTTTCCATCGCATCTACAAGTTTAACTACGTTATGTTTTTTTATGTCAATATGCTCGATTGTTTCCTTCAAATAATCCGATTTTGTCATTTGTAACGCTCCGTAAATATTATATTTTTAAAAAGAATTCATATATCTTAATTTAACTAAATTGCTTAAAATTTACTATTGAAATTCTTTGCCGGAGATAGAATTGTCATTGTCCGCTACGGTGGACATGGAAGAGGAATACTAAAGTTTTACTTCGACTATTGTGCAATGCTTTGCGATATTTACGAATAAATTTTTCCCTTCGGGTAGATAGGTAAATAAATTTAAAATTTTAATTTGCTTGCTGTTGCTGATTTACGGCGTTGTTATTCGCTTATTCTAAAATGTCAAAAAAACCGCACCGCCAAAGGCGGTCGGGTGGAAAAGCGGGTTATGTTTTTATTTAGAATATATAGCCAATATTCAGATGAATGGACTGGACTACAAAATATTCAATAATATGTTTTTCAGTATATGGGGATTTAATTTCTAATAAATCTTTTTCAAAAGTTGTTGGAATAAATAAATACTCTAATTCAAAAAAGAAATTCCTCAAAAACTTTGTCCCGAAAATAATATTATAACCTATTGATATTTCCAACTTTTCTCCTAATACTTCATGTGTTTCATCATAATATTGCGGATGAGATGAACCACCTGCGTTGTCATAAAAATAACCAACACCTAATCCACTATAAAAATTATGATTCAGTAATTCATAATTATAGTAAGAACTCACAAAAATAGATGCCATTTGCCATTGTGTAAGTTGTCTGAATTTGGAAGGTTTTAAAAAATATAAATCAAAAGAAATATCCCCTCTAAAATCAAAATTATTTATGAATTTGTGATTGTATAAAATTTTTGCACCTGAAAAAGTACTTTTTAAGTAATTACTATGTAAATTTGTTTTAAAACAAATACCCAAAGATGAATCTTGTGCAAAAAGAGCATCCCAGTTCAACAAAGAGGTTATAAGTACAAAATATAGTAAAACTTCTTTTTTTCTATCGTACATTATAGAATCTCCTAATTTATAATTGGAATATTTTCTCTGTATTATCCTATATGAATAATTCTATTTAAGTACCAAGTAGTAGTGTCATTATTGTTGCAATATCTTTGGTATAATTCATCATCATCAGCATAAATACATTTATATTCAAAACTAACTTTTTCGCTGAATCTTCTCAAATAACCTTGATACCACGCTGATGAACAGAACCGCCATATCAATCTTTTAAGTCTCTAAGTTTTCTTTTGATATTAATGCGATGCCCATTAAAACCTCATCATTGTGAAACAAATTAGAGAATATTCACTTTTTAATCAAGCGATTTTTTGCCTTGCGCATTATGGCTTTGATTTCCCGGGAAGATTAAAAAAGTCGTCGGTCGCTTTAATCACTTCGTCGTGAAGAACCGGGCGGAACTTGATGTGCTTCCTGTTTTTTCTTGTCGGGTAAACTCTGTTGCTGAGCAAAATTACGAATAGTTTTCTCTCCTTATCAACCCAAATGGAAGTTCCCGTAAAACCTGTGTGCCCGAAAGAATTAAGGGAGAAAAGTTTTCCCGCGGAAGTGTAGCCCTTCGGTGATTTTGTATCCCATCCGTAAGCCCTTCCGCTTTCGGAGTGTTTGGCTGTGAAAAGTTTTACAGTTTCCGGCTTAAATATTTGTAGTCCTTCGTATCTGCCGTTGTCGAGTAGGAGTTGCGCAAACTTTCCCAAATCTTCGGCTGTGGAAAACAAACCCGCGTTTCCTGAAACTCCGTTCAATAATGAAGCCGTTTCATCGTGAACTTCGCCCTGAACGGTTTTCATTCGCCAGTAAGTGTCTGTTTCGGTCGGCGCGCATTCATATTTTAACGAATCCGGCGGATTAAACATCGTGCGGTTCATCCCGATTTTTGAGAAAAGATTCTCGGAGTTAAATTTATCGAGGGAAGTTCCGGTAATCTTTTCAATTACCTGCTGAAGCGCTATCATTCCGATGTCGCTGTATCTGTATTTTTCTCCCGGTTTGGAAAGAAGCTTCATCTTCATAATTCGATTCAGAACTTCTTTGCGCGTTTTACTTTTAAGATAGAAACGCCTTCCCGCAGGCAAACCTGAATTGTGAAGCAGAAGATTTTTTATTGTAATTTCCCCTTTCCCGTTGTTATCGAACTGCGGAAGGAATTTAACGACTTTATCGTCAAGATTAAGTTTCCCCTTGTCAAACAGCAACATCGCCGCGCTCGTCGTCGCGACAACTTTTGTTAACGATGCCAAGTCGTAAAGAGTTGTCTTTTTTACCGAATCGGAATTCAAATCATATCTGAATCTTCCGAATGTTTTGTCGTAAATTACTTTTCCGTCTTTGCCAATAACCAATTGCGCTCCCGGGAAAACCGAGTCGGAGATTGCGGAGCGCATCAATGAATCGAGAGATGAAAAATTGTAAAGTGAATCTTCATTCATAAAAGGGAAGATTAGTCTGTCGCGGGAATACTTTTCTCCAAAGCCGAAAGAGTAAATTGTATTCGGAATAGTTACGGGGAGTTTCCCCGAAATATCGTTCTCGCCGAAAAGAGCCTGCACAATCGCCGCTTGGGAAGCGTTCGCCAAACCGTAGGAAGTTAGGTAAACATCGGTATTGGGCAAATCTGAAATTATATAAGGATTTCCCATTCCGAGAACTATCGTACTTGTTTTAAGCAAATTGATTTTCCTAATTAATTTCTTCATCGGTTTGGAAAGAGTAATCTCTCCCGAAAAGGATTGCACTCCGATGAAAACGGGAAAGATTACCAAATCCGATTTTTTCGCGGCGGTAAGCGCTTTCCGAAAATCTTTCGGTTCGCTTAGTTTATTTAGAGTAATGTAATCTGCGTCCGGAAGACGTGATTGAATAAACTTGAAAAAAGGAAGCTCTTTTTCTAACAAATCTTTGCGGTCGGTTTCACGAAAAGCGATAACGGAAATCTTTTTAAAACGATTCGATTTAAGGGGAAGGATGTTCCCCTTATTTTTCAGTAGTGTGATGGATTTTTCAGCGATTGTTCTCGCTAATCTTTTGTGCGATTTATCCGAGAGAATTTGTTCCGTTTGTTTTATGTTTAACGTGTCGTCATTAAAAAGACCGAGTTTTATTTTAAGCGCGATAATTTTTTTTACCGAAGTAAGAAGTCTCTTCATACTGATTTTATTGAGCAGAACGCCGTCATAGAGCGCGTCAACAGCGGTTTTTACATCGGGAGGAAAAAGAATGACATCGTTGCCCGCATTGAAAGCAAGCCGAACAGCTTCTTCATTTGAGTAAGCGCTTGTGATTGCGTGCATGTTCATTGCATCGGAGACGACCAAGCCGGAAAACTTCAATTTATCTTTCAGCAAACCGCTGATAACATTATGGGAAAGCGTTGCCGGATATTTTTCATCAAGCGAAGGAATACTTAAATGCGCAACCATTATTGAAGCGGTCCCGGTTTGAATCGCTTTTTCAAAAGGAATCAGCTCGAAGTTTAAGAGTTCTTTTTTGCTTTTGTTAATTACAGGAAGCTCGTTGTGGGAATCGGTTTCGGTTGCGCCATGTCCCGGAAAATGTTTAGCCGTTGCAATCACGCCGCTTTTTTGCAATCCGTCAATATATGCTTCCCCGAACTTTACCACTACTTCGGGTTTGTCTGAAAAGGAGCGGTAATTAATAATCGGATTAAGATAATTATTATTTACATCAAGAACAGGGGCATAGTTTTGCCGAACACCGAGAGCGCGACTTTCAATTCCCGTAATGAAACCGGTCTCGTACGAAAGCGCTGTATCCCGCGTTGCCGCTATCGCCATTGGGGGAGGGAACTCAACGCCGTTTTCCATTCGCGCCCCGACGCCGTTTTCAAAATCGGCTGAAATAAGAAGAGGTATTTCGCTAAGCTTCTGCAGCTTATTTACAACGACGGGCAGGGAATCTACATCGCCCTGAAGGAAAAGTATTCCGCCGACTTTCTCCTTCTCAACAAATTGTTTTAATCGTTTAATTTCAGCGGAGCTGTCGGATGCAAAATAAGCGTAGCCGTTCGGGAAAACAACCTGCGCGCATTTTTCACGCAGAGTCATTTTATCGAGAATTAAATCGAGCTTAAGGGAATCTTTATATGAAAGAGTGAAAAAACCGGAATCTTTTTTTTGAGCAAAAAGCTCAACTGTAAAGAGGAGAAGAAAGAAAATTGCAAAGGTTAATTTTTTCATCGGATGCTCGATTATTTTTTCCCGTAGTCGGGATTGATTTTAACATACTTAATTAAAAAAAACATCGGGACGGAGGAGAGCAGAACCCAAAGAAAAAAATGAGAGTAGCCGAGAGCTTCCTGCATATATCCGCTAACCATTCCGGGCAGCATCATCCCGAGAGCCATAAAGCCGGTGGCGATTGCGTAGTGCGCCGTTTTGTATTTTCCTTCGGAAATCATCATCGCGTAAAAAAGATAAGCGGCAAAACCGAAGCCGTATCCGAACTGCTCGAACGCAACGCCAAGAGCTACAAGGGGAAGAGAAACAGGAGTAAACAAAGCGAAAAGCCAGTAAACCGCATTGGGGATATTGATTGCAATCACCATTGGAAGAAGCCAGAATTTTAATCCGCTGCGGGCGATTGCAAATCCACCGAGAATTCCGCCGAGTACGAGAAACAGAACGCCGATTGTTCCGTAAATTAAACCGATTTGCGCCGTCGTTAATCCGAGTCCGCCCGACGCGGGTGAATCGAGGAAGAAAGGGGCGGCAAGTTTAACAAGCTGAGCTTCCGATAAGCGATAGAGGAGAAGGAATAAAATTATTATCCCGATTTGTTCTTTCCTGAAAAAATCCACAAAAACGGTAATGAAAGATTTTATGAAGTTTTCTTTATCGTTCGATTTTTGAGACGTTTCATTTCTCGGTAGAAAAAATTTATGATAGAGAGAAAATATAATAAAAATAAACGCCGTCAATCCGAATGTAATTTCCCATGCCTGTTTTACGTTGCCGAAATTCTCTTCCAATTTCCCCGCGATTATTACGAATAATCCTTGTCCGGTTATCATTGCGATTCTGTAAAAAGTGCTTCGTATGCCGATAAACTTTGCCTGCGAGTGGGGCGATTGCGCGAGCATATAAAAGCCGTCGGCGGCAATATCGTGCGTGGCGGAAGAAAAGGCAATCAGCCAGAAAAAAAGGAGCGTAAAGTTCAGCCAGTTATGAAAAGGCAAAGTAAGGGCAATTCCCGCAAACAAAACTCCAATCGTAAATTGCATGAACAAAATCCAGTTCCGTTTTTGCCCGAGTAAATCAACAACCGGGCTCCAGAAAGGTTTAATAATCCAAGGGAGATAGAGCCAGCTTGTGTAAAGCGCTATTTCGCCGTTTCCGAGATTCATTCTTTTAAGGAAGATTACCGAAACGGACATTACGAAAATATAAGGAAGTCCTTCAATAAAGTAGAGCGAAGGAACCCAGCTCCAGCCGTAATCGATTTTATTTGTAATTGTTTTTTTCAACAGAAAGTTTTTCTCGCAAAAAATTAAAAAACAGATTCTGATTCTTTATTTATAAAAATAAAAAAAAGAATTGAATGAAACGGAACAAGTTTAATAGGGAGTGTAAGATAAGAAAGATTAATATAAGGTTTTGCTTATCCCCGTGATATGTCATCCTGAATGGAGCGAAGCGAATCCTCCGCCAAGGCGGATTGGCGGAAAGAATCTCAAAACCGGTAATTATACCGAATTTAGAGATATTTCGGACGGCTTTCACCTTCGCTGTGGCGAACTCAATATGACAAATTTAGGTTTGGCAAATGTTTCTAATAGAACACGGATGACACGGATTTGTTATTCGCCATGCTTGCCCCGGCTGTTTTTCGCAATGCGTCAACTTAAGAAAATAGTCAATCTGATTAACCCACTGATTCATCAGTGGGTAAAAGGAAAACCATAATTGGCGTAACCGGTTCACCGGTTTATGTGCCGTAGAATTAATGAAACTGGTAAACCGGTTGAACATCATTCCTTTTGCGTCCTAACCCATTGCTGAAGCAATGAGTTAATTATAAAAAAATCTTAAGTTGACAACATTGCTGTTTTTCGTTGGGGGCGGAATGATATGGATAAAGAATTTTCCGTTGTCAGATGCGAAACGAAAGACGTAATAGAATTGATAATTGGAACT
>JALWEC010000380.1 GCA_027036655.1 Melioribacteraceae bacterium | reverse complement strand
ACCAGCGTCCCTTAACCACCCAGGTTACGGTTTTGGAATACATATAATCTTCATCTTTCGGAACGCTTTGAACGATATAGCAGTCCAGACCGTTAAGCTTTTCTTCTCCGATTACTTTATGCGTGTCATCGCTCGGTTTTCTGTCGCCGAGATCGTCGTAAGTAAAATCAGAGCCCATAAAGTAGTCTCCCTTGCTGTCGCTCGAGATTCTTTTAATCTTCATAAGCGCCGGAAGGTAAATCCACTGGTCATCGTCTTTACCGGGGTCATCGTAACTCCAGTTCATAAACGAAGTGTTTTTAACGTCGGCGGGTTTAATGAAAAACATAATTTTTTTCTCAACGCTTCCGAAATCGCGGATATATTGTTTAATCTCGCGGACTCGCTCCTGACCGCTTGAGTTTATTAAAGTCATCGTCAGGTTTGCCGTCATATCGTTACCTGTCGGACGGTTATAGACTTTTTCCATTATCTGCAAACCTGTTAGTTTCTGCGCCATTCCGGTTGTGCTAATCATCAACAGCGATAGCAATATCAATGCGGATATTTTAATTGGTTTCATTTTTTTGTTCCTTTATTTTTTTCGTAATAGACATTCGATTTGTAAAGCAGTAAGAACATAATAGTAAGCGTTCCCAAGAAACTTGTGAACATGTTCACGGAAACTAGGAAGCCGAGTTCTCTGTTCGGTGGAAATACGGAGAAAAGCAGTACTAAAAATCCGGCAATAACAACAATTGCGTTAAATAAAATAGCTTTACCCGATTCCGACATAGTCAATTTTGATGCGGACAACTTATCGCCGAGTTTAGAGTTAATTCTGTATCGTTCGATAAAATGAATTGCATAGTCGATTCCTATACCAACCGCAATGCTTGAAAGTAACGCGGTCGTTGAATTAAGCGGAATATCCAGCCAGCCCATTATGCCGAAACTGATAACGGCGGTAATAAGAATCGGGATCGTTCCTATAACGCTTACTTTGAAATTTCTGAACATCAGAAGCAGCAAAATAAACACAATAAAAACGGACATTACAAGACTCATTATTTGTCCTTCTAAAATCAAGTCGGTAAAAACAAGCGCTTTGTAGCCGGAACCGGCATAATTTATTTTTATTCCCAACTTCTCAAAATCCTTTTTATATTTTTCAATTGCGGATAGAGCGCTTTTAGTCGCTTTCGAATCATCGCTTTTTAGTTGAAATGTTACATTTAACTTTTGGTAATTGTAGTCAACAACCTTCGTTAAATTTTCAGGGTTGCCGGACATCTCGTAAAGCAGTAAATACTGCGCTATTAAATTCTGCTTGTCGGGAATTTTGAAATATTTTGCGCTGTCAGCGTGCATAACCATATTTATTTGGTCGAGAAAATCAACTAAAGAAAAGGCATTCCCTACAACCGGCACGTTTTTAACTACGTCATACTGCATTTTATTTACCAGCTTCAGAACTTCCGGTTTCTTAAATGTGTCTTTTTCTTTTCCGTCGAGAATAACATTAATTGTCGATGTTCCACCGAAATGAGCATTAATAAAGGCGTCGGTTTGAACAATTTGGCTGTTCTTTTCAAACTTATCAAGAAAACTTGAATTTATCCAAACTTTTGTCATTCCGTAAAGCGATAGCGCCACGATTGCCGCTGTGGCAATAATTGTAAACGTCGAGTGTCTTAAAATGCTATCGGTAAACTTAAATGCTAATTCGTCTTTACCGCTATTTGCTTCTGTATTAATTTTACGCTTTACTTTAGGCAAACCGGTTAAATGAATGAATGCCGGAATAAAAAAGAGGGAAAGAAACATCGCCATAGTTACGCCGAATGCTGTAAACAATCCGAAATATTTGATGGGATAGACCTGCGACGTAAGAAGCGAAATGAATCCCACGGCCGTTGTTACTGCCGCCATCGAAACGGGACGCCACATTTGCATCAGCATATCAATAATTGCCGCGTCTTTATCAGTAGCCGGATTTTCAGCTATATAGAGCGAAAGATGATGATATAAATGAATTCCGTATGCAACCCCTATTGCAATCAGCATAACGGGAATCATAGTAGAGACCGCATAAATAGGGATATTTACGGTCGCCATCAATCCGAATGTCCACAACGTGCTGAAAAACACCACAAGCAAAGTAGCAATTGTACTTTTTATACTTCTAAGCGTAAGGAAAAGAACCAAGAAAATAACAACAAGCACAATCGGGACCATCAACTTCATATCCGCCGGTCCAAGCAACGCAAGGGTTCCTTCAACTATCGGGCGACCTGCAACGTAAATTTTATTATCTTTATCTTCATATTTATGAGAAAGAGTCAGAATACGCTTATAAAAATCCTGCGAAAAAACGTTATCCCCTATTCTTGCAACAACAACTGCCACGGTCTCCGTTGAATCTACAAGCATACCGTAAACCATTGCATTATGGCGAACACTGTTTTTCAAGGCTTCAAGCTTCTTTTCCGATTTTGGAACGCGTTTGTAAAAACGCCGTACATCCATTCCTCCCT
Organism: Melioribacteraceae bacterium; assembly: GCA_027036655.1. GTDB lineage: Bacteria > Bacteroidota > Ignavibacteria > Ignavibacteriales > Melioribacteraceae > WGAL01. The sequence continues at coordinate 165 of JALWEC010000380.1, read as the reverse complement.
CGCTGCCGACAATATTATCGGCTGTGTAAAGCGAGGTTACATCGTTTTTATCAATTTCGTGCATTTTCATTAATTTTTTAGATAAATCTTTAATGATTTGCAACGTTTTCGGATTATATATTCCATTCTTATTTTCAATCGCGATAATAATCCCGTCCTTAATAT
>JALWEC010000379.1 GCA_027036655.1 Melioribacteraceae bacterium | reverse complement strand
GGATGGAAAAATCGGTTGAAGCATTTAAACATGAGATTTCCAAAGTAAGAACCGGAAAAGCTACAACCGCGCTACTTGACGGAATTAAAGTGGATTATTACGGAACAATGACGCCGATTAACCAAGTCGGCAATGTTTCTGTGCTTGATGCCCATACGCTTTCTATTACTCCGTGGGATAAAAGTATGGTGGATAAGGTTGATAAAGCCATTTTGCAGGCTGAGTTGGGATTAAATCCGCAAAGCGACGGAACAAATTTACGCATCCCGATTCCGCCGCTGACTGAAGAGAGGAGAAAAGATTTGGTTAAGTTAGTTAAAAAATTTGCCGAAGATGCAAAAATTGCCGTCCGGAACGTAAGACGCGATGCAAACGACCACTTAAAACGGCAGGAAAAAAACAAAGAGATTTCCGAAGATATGATGCATGATTTTGAAGATGAAGTTCAGAAATTAACGGATAAATACATCAAAAAAATTGATGAAATTCTTGCCGAAAAAGAGAAAGATATTATGGAAATCTAAAATTAATTTAAAAAAGTTGGCAATAAAGAAAAACCGTCTTTTTCAAGACGGTTTTTTTATTTAATTTAGTAGATACAATTGTCCAATTTAAACAGAAGAGGCAAAAAAATGGCAATAACAAAAGAAGATGCACTTAAATATCACAGCGAAGGGCGCCCCGGAAAAATAGAGGTTGTCGCAACCAAACCATGTTTTACATCAAGAGAATTATCCATGGCTTATACGCCCGGAGTTGCAATTCCTTGTTTGGAAATCGAAAAAGACGAATCATTAGTCTATAAATATACCGCAAAAGGAAACTTGGTTGCGGTAGTTTCCAACGGAACGGCGGTTCTCGGATTGGGAGATATTGGTCCCATGGCGGGGAAACCTGTTATGGAAGGAAAAGGCGTGTTATTTAAAAGATTTGCGGATATTGACGTATTTGACATCGAAGTTAAATCGAAAGATCCGAAAGAAATTATTTCAACGGTACAAAAATTAGAGCCGACATTCGGCGGAATTAATCTTGAGGACATCAAAGCTCCGGAATGTTTTGAAGTTGAAGAGGAATTGAAAAAAACGATGAATATTCCGGTCTTCCATGACGACCAGCACGGGACGGCAATTATTTCCTGCGCGGCGTTAATAAACGGCGCAGAAGTTGCCGGTAAAAAGTTGGAAGATATGCGATTGGTTGTAGTCGGCGCCGGAGCGGCGGGAATTGCCTGCAGCAAACTGTATGTAACAGCAGGAGTCAAAAAAGAAAATATCGCAATGTTCGATTCAAAAGGGCATATTCACAAAGGCAGAACCGATTTGAACAAATATAAAGCCGAATTTGCAACGGACGTTAAATACGATTCGCTCGAAGAAGCAATGAAAGGCGCCGATGCTTTCTTAGGTCTTTCAAAAGCAAATTTGGTCAGTAAAGATATGGTTCGTGGAATGGCGGATACTCCTATTATTTTTGCAATGGCGAATCCGGATCCGGAAATTACTTATGAAGACGCAACAGACGCTCGTCCCGACGTAATTATGGCTACCGGAAGAAGCGATTATCCGAACCAGGTTAATAATGTTCTCGGTTTCCCTTTTATTTTCAGAGGCGCTTTGGACGTTCGCGCAACGACAATTAACGAAGAAATGAAAATGGCTGCCGTTCGCGCTTTAGCCGGACTGGCAAAGGAAAAAGTTCCCGATGCGGTCAGCAGAGCTTACGGAGGACAACATTTTACTTTCGGGCGCGAGTATATTATTCCGAAACCTTTCGATCCCCGCGTACTATGGACGGTTGCTCCGGCAGTTGCCAAAGCTGCAATGGATACCGGAGTAGCAAGGAAAAACATCGAGGATTGGGATGATTATAAAGAGCAACTGAAAGAACGGTTGGGATTCTCGAAAGAGATTATTCGTTTGATGATTCATAAAGCACAGATGACTCCGAAACGCGTTGTTTATCCTGAAGGCGAGGAAGAAACAATTATTCGCGCGGCACACGGAGTTTTCACCGGTAAAATTGCCAAGCCGATTTTACTGGGTAATAAAGAAAAAATCACCAATACAATTTCTAAGCTGGGTTATTCTCTCGAAAATTTTGATATTTGCGACCCTCAAAACAGTGAACATATTGAAGAATTTGCCGAATATTATTACAAACTCAGACAGCGTAAAGGTGTAACCTATAAAAAAGCTCGTAAATTAGTTGTAAATCCTTACTATTACGGCTCATTGATGGTTCAGTTTGGATTGGCTGACGCTTTGGTCGGAGGTTACAGAGTTAATTATCCTACGACAATCCGTCCCGCGCTTGAAAGCGTCGGAATGAGCAAGGGAACGGGAATTGTTGCGGGAATGAGTATTATCGTTCTTGACAGAAAAGTACTTTTCTTTGCCGATACCACGGTAAATGTTAATCCGAATGCCGAACAGCTTGCCGACATAGCTATGCTGGCTGCCGAAACTGTTTCACGCTTTGAGCTTGATCCCAAAGTTGCCTTGTTATCTTATAGCAACTTCGGCAGTGTTCGCGACGAAGAGACAATGAAGGTTCAGAAAGCGGTTGAATTAATAAAGAAAGCTAAACCTGAACTGAAAGTCGATGGCGAAATGCAGGTTGATATTGCTCTTAACAGTGATTTGGCAAAAGAAGAATTTGAGTTTTCCGGAATTAAAGGAGACGCAAATATTCTTATTTTCCCGAACCTCGCTTCCGGCAATATTGCTTACAAACTGATGGAAAGAGCGGCAGGCGCAACGGTTATCGGACCGATTCTGCTCGGTATGAAAAAATCAATTCACGTATTGCAGCGCGGCGCAACGGCGGACGACATAATAAACGTTACCGCTATTGCGGTTGTAGATGCGGAATCTAAGAAATAAATTCTGTTAAAGATTGTCCCGCTTTGAGCGGGGCAATCTTCTTTTTTCACTTCGTATTAATTATCTTACCTGTAACAATTATTAAGAAAATTCATTGATTAAAAAATTCATATATCTCTTTATCAGTCTGCTGATATTTTTTGCCGGAATGCTTCTTTACGGAAATTTTATGAGAATGAAAGATTCCGGGAATTTGCTTAGCAAGAAAAATATTGCCTTGACTGACTCTACAAAGATAAAAATTGAAATTAATCTGAAAAAGTACTCATTAACGCTATTTGATGGCGGCATTCCCCTTAAAAATTATCGCGTATTTCTCGGACACTCCGCAAGCAAGTTGGGAAGTTTAAGAAACGGTTTTGTTACTACTCCGACAGGCAAATACAAAGTAACTTCTATTGATACGAGTAAATTATTTTATATGCGGCTTGTGATTGATTATCCTAATTTTGAAGATATAAAAACAGCTTACAAAAACAATTTTATCAATAGAAAGGAATTCCGCCGACTGTGGCAAAAATTAATCGACGGAAAACAAATCAATGTAGATGAAAAGATTTTCGGACCAAAAATTAGTATAGAAGGTTGTGGAAAGTTAAATTACATACTTAAAAATTTACCTTTTGTTTTCAATTGGACAAACGGTTCGATTGCGATGTGTAATGAAGATATCAATGAATTAATAAGATTTGTAAAACCGGGGACCGAAGTTAAAATTGTCGAATAAAATATTAAATATTATTTTCATTTTGTTTTTCTCCACGGTAGTACTTTGGGGCGAAGGAGTTACGAGGGAAGAAGTCGAAACCGTAGAAATCCGAGGAAACGTTTCCATACCCGATTATCAGATTGAGAATATTCTTGAGACAAGGGAAACGCCAAACTCTTTATCCCAGTTTCTCTACGGCATAAATCCGTCTCTTGGTTCTCCTCCGGTTTATTTTGATTCGCTTACTGTTGTAAAGGACGCCGAAAACATTACGAATTTTTATAAAACCAAAGGCTTTTTCAAAGCAAAAGTGGAATACAAAATTTTTCATAACAAGGATAAATACGTAAAAATTCTTTTTTTGATTAAAGAAGGGACAAGAGCAAGGATTAATAAAGTAATCCTTAACGGATTTGCAAATTTACCGAAGTATTTTAAAAACGATATTGCCGACGAGGTGAAATTCGATTCGACCGAATTTTTCGATTCTGAAAAAATTTTGGCTGCAACAAAAAATATTACGAGCATTCTTCACAATAACGGTTACCTGATGTCAAGTCTTCTTAACCCGAAAGCTCTTATCGACACTAACCGAAATATTGTAAAGATAACTTTTACTTTGAAATTAGGAGCGAGAGTTAAAATAGCGGACGTTTACGTTCAAAACCAGAGCAGTGAAGAAAACTATGTTTCTAAAAAATTAATTCTTGAGATTGCCGATGTTCACAAAGGCGACTGGTTTGACGAAAGCCGTATTCAGAAAGGGGAAGTGCGTCTTTATCGCACGGATTTGTTTAATTCCTCGCAGATAAATATCGGGCGGGTCGATTCGGTAAAAGATGAAGTGCCCGTAAAAGTCGTTACTTCGTTGAAGCCGCGCAACGAAGTCGCTCCGCAGCTGATTGCCAATAATGAAGATAACGTTTTTAATCTCGGTTTGGCTGTCGGGTATTCACGGCGAAACTTTTTGGGAGGCGCCAGAAAACTAAACTTGCAGCTTTCGGCGACTGCTCAGGACCCGCTTTCGCTCGTTTCCAATCTTTCCCACATTGATAGTCTTTTTTACGGTTATCTCGATTTAAGAACAACGATTTCGCAGCCGCTTCTTTTCGGGAAATCAATTTTTACAAAATTGCAGCTTTATTATACTATCCAAAACAGAAGAAGCGAGTATTTTTCCAACATTTACGGTTCCAGATTGAGCTTCGACTTTTCGCTTCCGAAGAAGGTTTATTTTTCGGGATTAACAGCTTATATGAGAGCCGAGCGCTCGGTTTATCAATACAAGGAAAGTTATATCCAGAACTTGTTTAATGCTTTTATCAGCAATACTCATCCTAACCCGGCGCAGCAGGCAACGCTTGATTCTTTGAGGGAAGTAAATCTTGCAAACTTTAAAAGTGTTGGCTCTAACCTGTATTTGGCTATTGACGCCGTGAAGAATGCGACTAACGATTTTGTTTTTCCCACTAAGGGATACACCTTGTTTTTTCATCTCGAAGATGGCAATAATTTACTCGGCGCAATCAACTCAATTTTTTCCGATAACTTTTCGCGACCGCGATATATAAAGTTTATCGCAAATTCAACATATTATCCGGAACTCTTTTCCACGTATCGCTCAACTTTGGGAATGAGAATCAGGGTTGGGGAAATATATTTAATCGGTGGAAACAGGTCTGACATACCGCTTGACGAAAGATTGTACGCCGGGGGAAGTAATTCCGTAAGAGGTTGGAGAAACAGAGAGCTTGTGCCGGTTAACTCTTCCGTAAATTTGCAAACCACGAATCCCCACGACCTTGAAGCTATTTTACTTCGTAATTTTTCGCCCGGGGGATTTTCATTAATCGAAGGCTCAATTGAATTTCGGAGCAAAATTATTGGCAATTTCGGCGGAGTGGTTTTTACGGATTGGGGAAATTCTTGGATTGATTTCAAATATTTCCGCTGGGATGAAATCGCAGTAGCCGCGGGATTCGGATTTCGATACTATACCAACTTTTTCCCAATCAGATTCGATTTGGGATTTAAAGTTTACGACCCGGATTACCGGAAGTCTTTTTTCAAAAAAAGAATAATTCCGGAAACATTTTCATTCCATATCGGAATCGGCGAGGCGTTTTAGATTGTTTAACGCCACGGTTTCCTAAAAAACTTAATCAACAACTTTTTTTATAAAATGCTCAAGTTCAAGGGCGAATGAGTTTCTGTTTACAAGTTTTTTGATCTCGCCCAAACTTTCTCTTGCAGCGGAATATCCTTCGTTAATAATTGCGCGGTAGTTAATAAAATCAGCCCAAAAAACATCTTTTACTTCCGGATTGATTACCAAATCAGCCGCTTTTAATCTTTCCAAAGAGAGATGATAAGCCGAAATATCTCCCGTTCGATAGAGAATCTCAAAAAGATTTTCCGGTTCTTTATCGGCTTTGATGCAATGCGAAACATTAATTGCCAATACTCTGTCCGCTCCGATTTCCTTAACTTTTCCGACCGGAACGCTTTCCGATGCGGCTCCGTCCACAAGAAGCATATCATCCTTTTTTACAGCGGGGAAAATTCCCGGGATAGAAGAACTCGCTCTTACGGCTTCGCGTAAACTGCCGCGAGTAAAGTTAACTTCTTTGCCTGAAATCAAATCGGTTGAGATTGCGGAAAATGGAATTTTTAATTCCTCAATTTTTACGTCAGGTATCAGCTCAAATATTTTTGAGGTGGTTTCTTCATCAAAGTAGGATGAGTTTTTAATTGTTCTTATCATATTAAATCGAAAACGGAAAAAACTAACAAATGATTCCCAGAAACTTTTATCAAGAAGCGAAAAATTTTCGGGCGAATTCTTTTTGTCGTTTTCATTTAAATCTTGAAGCCCAAGCTCCTCCAAATCAATATTCTCGATGAAATCGGCAAGCGTTTGCTCTGTTTTCTTGGCGTCGCCGTAGTAGGCGTACAGCGAACCGACAACGGCTCCCATGCTACAGCCTGTAATTGCGGAAATTTCTATCTTTTCTTTCTCTAATTTTTTCAGAACGCCGATGTGGGCTAACCCGCGAGCGCCTCCTCCGCCTAATGCAATACCTAATTTTGACATTTTTTACCATTTTTGTTAAAAACTTCTACAAAATATATTCAAAATAATTTTGATAAAAAAAGATATTATAATTATATTTGTAAGCTAAGTTTAATTATTGGAGGATTAGATGTTCGCAGTCGTTGATATCGCTGGACAACAATTTAAAGTAACGGAAAACGAGACACATTACGTGCCTAAATTAGACGCTGAAGCCGACGCTTCGGTAACGTTTGATTCCGTGTTACTTTATAACGACGGAAAAGAAACAAAAGTTGGCGCTCCCACGGTTGAAGGAGTAAAAGTTGAAGCAAAAGTGATAGAACACTTAAAAGACGAAAAAGTGATTGTTTTTAAAAAGAAAAGAAGAAAATCTTATAAAGTAAAAAACGGTCACAGACAGCAATTAACAAAAATTGAAATAACAAAGATCGGCTAATAGAGAGGTAATTCATGGCTCATAAAAAAGGACAGGGTTCATCGAGAAACGGCCGCGATAGTAATCCGCAGTATCTTGGCGTAAAAAGATTCGGCGGAGAAAAAGTTACTGCCGGTTCGATTATTGTTCGTCAGAGAGGCACAAAATTTCACCCGGGCGTTAATGTGAAAATAGGCGGAGACGATACTCTTTTTGCGGTTAAAGATGGATTCGTAAAATTTGAAACCAAAAAGAATAACAGAAAATATGTTTCCGTTTACGAAGCATAAATAAGTTATTTAATTTTTGCGCAAAAAAAAACCTCTCATTTCGAGAGGTTTTTTCTTTTTAAATAACTTGTAAATTAAAATCCGAGTTTTTCCAAATTGGCTACGGAATTTTTAACTGCGTTTACGGAATTATCAAATGCGGTTTGTTCTTCTTCGTTCAATGAAAGCTCGAATACGCCTTCGACTCCGTTTTCGCCCAAAATTGCGGGAACGCCGACAAAGTATCCGTCAACGCCGTATTCGCCATTTAAGTAAACACTGCATGGAAGCACGCGTCTTTCATCCAGTAAAATGGATTTAGCCATTGTAACTGCGGCTGATGCAGGCGAATAGAACGCGGAACCTGTTTTCAGCAATCCGACAACTTCGCCGCCGGCTTTTTTGGTTCTTTCAACCATTGCGTCCATGACTTCTTGCGCTTTGGCTTTATCGTTATACTTTCTTTCGAGAAGTTCCATTACCGGAACGCCGTTAACGTTTGCGTATCTTACTAACGGAACCATTGAATCGCCGTGTCCGCCGAGAACCATTGCGTTAACATCCTGCACGGAAACGCCGAGTTCCCAAGCAATAAACGATGAGAAACGGGATGAATCCAAAACTCCCGCCTGTCCGATTACTCTTTCGGTCGGGAAGCCTGAAACTTTTTGGAATAATGTAACCATTGTGTCCAACGGATTCGAGATTACGATAACAATTGCGTTAGGCGCATGTTCTTTAACGCCGTTGGCAACGCTTGTCATAATTTTAGCGTTGGTTGTAAGTAAATCTTCTCTGCTCATTCCCGGTTTACGGGGAAGTCCGGCAGTGATAATAACAACGTCGGCATTGTCAATATCTTTGTACTCGTTAGTTCCTTTAAGATTCATATCGAATCTGTCAATTCTTGATGCTTCGTGAATGTCAAGGGTTTTGCCCTGCGGTAATCCTTCAACAATATCAAATAAAACGACATCGGCTAATTGTCTTGTTGCGATAAGCTGAGCCATAACTCCGCCTATTTGTCCGCCGCCAATCA
>JALWEC010000378.1 GCA_027036655.1 Melioribacteraceae bacterium | reverse complement strand
CGATTCGTAAACTCTTTTCCGAAACTCCGTTAGCCCGCGCACGCGGATACAAACCGGGATTTTTTTCCTTTAACGTTCCCGGCGGCAGATGCGAAACTTGCAGCGGCGAAGGTTACGTTAAAATAGAGATGCAGTTTCTCGCCGATATTTATTTGGAATGCGAAGAATGTCACGGAACCCGATTCAAAAGAGAAATACGCGACGTTCGTTACAGAGGCAAAAACATTGTCGATGTCCTGAATATGACGGTCAATCAGGCGCTGGAGTTTTTTAACGGCAACCCGCGTATAATTAAGTATCTCGAAAGTCTGGAGAATGTCGGGCTTGGATATTTAAAACTCGGTCAGCCCTCTAACACGCTTTCCGGCGGCGAGGCGCAGCGGGTAAAACTCGCGGCGCATTTGGCAACGCAGAGAAGCAATTCGCACACGCTTTTTATTTTTGACGAGCCGACAACGGGACTTCATTTCCACGATATAAAAAAACTGCTTCACAGTTTTGATATGCTTCTCGAAACAAATAACTCCGTACTGATTATCGAGCATAATCTCGATGTGATAAAAGTAGCGGACTATATTATCGACTTGGGACCGGAAGCTGGCGAGCGCGGGGGCTTTATCGTTGCGACCGGAACTCCGGAACAAATTGCTGTGGTTGAGAGTTCATATACCGGAAAATATTTAAGGAAAGTCCTTTAATGAAGTGAGACCTTTGCACAACCTAACTTATTTGTCATTCCGAACGAAACGAAGCAGAGTGAAGAATCTCTCAACCAGTACCGTAGCAAATCATAATCTTGAGATTCTTCTTCCGCCAAAAGGCGGCGGAATCAGAATGACAAATAATACTTTAGCTCAATTCCCAATATGTCATTCTGAACGAAGCGAAGCGAAGTGAAGAATCTCTCAACCAGTACCGTAGCAAATCATAATCTTGAGATTCTTCTTCCGCCAAAAGGCGGCGGAATCAGAATGACAATGTTAGGCTCACAGCTTCTTTGTCATTCTGAATGGAGCGGAGCGGAGGACGAGGTATGAGGTTAGACGTAAGACGCGAAACGGAAAACAAAAGTCGGATTATCCATTCATCCAATCATCCTTTTTTAATTTTCCCTTTGAACCTTTTTCGCTCTGGCAGATTGCGGATTACCGTGATATGTTATACAATATTTAGAATTATTGAGCTGTGCGCGGAATGAATTATTTTCCGTAATTTCGCGCTGAAGAGTTGCTATATTTTGATATAGTAAAATTTTTTCATTTATTGTGAAACTGTTTTTAAGAAGAAAGAGATATTATGCCAAATAATTTAGTAATAGTGGAATCGCCGGCAAAGGCGAAAACGATAGAAAAATTTCTCGGAAAAGATTTTCAAGTGGAATCGAGTTACGGACATATACGCGATCTTGAAAAAAAGAATAACGGCGTTGACGTAAATAACAATTTTGAACCGAAATATATTATCCCTCCCGATAAAAAACACGTGGTTTCGGAACTGAAAAAGCTCGCTAAAAAAGCCGATACGGTTTGGCTTGCTTCCGACGAGGACCGCGAGGGAGAAGCCATTTCCTGGCATCTTAAGGAAGCGTTAAAACTTCCCGATGAAAAAACCAAGCGGATTGTTTTTCATGAAATTACTAAAAACGCAATATTAAATGCGATAGAAAATCCGCGCTCCATTGATGGAAACCTGGTTAACGCACAGCAGGCGCGCAGAATTCTTGACCGCCTCGTAGGTTTTGAAATTTCTCCGATTCTCTGGCGCAAAGTCAGGCCTAAACTTTCGGCGGGAAGAGTGCAGTCGGTTGCCGTACGCCTTATTGTCGAACGGGAACGGGAGATTGACGCTTTTGTACCGACCTCAAAATTCAGAGTCGTAGGAGAGTTTGTCGCTAATAACGGTAGCTCAAAAATAGTAAAAGCGGAACTCAACGAACGTTTTGATACCGAAGAAGAAGCGCTTGAATTTTTGGAGAAATGTAAAAGCGCGCAGTTCACAATTGACGCAATTGAGAAACGTCCCGTTAAAAAATCTCCTTCGGCTCCTTTTACAACCTCCACACTTCAGCAGGAAGCCGCGCGCAAGCTTAGATTTTCAGTCGCAAAGACTATGATGATTGCGCAAAAATTGTACGAAGCGGGAAAAATCACATATATGAGGACGGACTCGGTTAACCTTTCCGATCTCGCAATTAATACGGCAAAGGAAACTATTACCGATGAATTCGGTGTTGAATATTCGCATCCGCGGCAGTTTAAAACAAAATCGAAAAACGCGCAGGAAGCTCACGAAGCGATTCGCCCCACATACATCAACAAGCGTACGGTTGCGGGTTCGTCGGACGAAAAAGCTCTCTACGATTTAATCTGGAAGCGGACCGTAGCGTCGCAGATGTCCGAAGCAAAGTTGGAAAGAACCACGGTTAAAATTAAGCCGGATAATGATTCGCGGCTCTTTATTGCAAAAGGTGAAGTAATTCTTTTTGACGGATTCTTAAAAGTTTATATGGAATCGACCGACGACGAAGAAACGAACGAAGACGATTCAACGCTGCTTCCTCCTTTGAAGAAGGATGAGAATCTGGAATTAAAACGAGCCGAAGCGATTGAGCGTTTCACAAGACCGCCCGCAAGATACACCGAAGCTTCCCTTGTGAAAAAATTGGAAGAACTCGGAATCGGGCGTCCCTCGACTTACGCG
>JALWEC010000377.1 GCA_027036655.1 Melioribacteraceae bacterium | reverse complement strand
TAAGATTAAATTTCCCGGCAATGTCCGGTTTATCTTCCGTTATTTTTACTTTTAATAAATTCCGGTTAAAATCGAGTCCCCAGAAACCAAACTTAGTAAACTGAACTCCTTCCAACTTTGCCAAAACGGAGGGGGATTTAAGCTCCCTAACAATTCCGTTTTTTACGGAAAAAGATGAAAAACTCGTTCCCGACCAAAAAACAATTACCGAATCACAGCTTGATACACGCGCCTGTTCAAAATCGGCTTTTGTTTCAAACAGCCGTTTCTCCGGCATATTATTTTTCATCGAAAGAACTATTAACTTCTTCTCATCTCCCGAGAATGCGGCTATAAAATTCTTTTCCGCCGTTACGGAAGTTAAGTCAAATCCGAGTTGAGTTTCATTAATTTTTTTCGGGTTTACGGGATTTACGACCTCGGCAAACTCGCCGTGAACGCCGAAGATAAACAACGATGTATCCGCCGAAACCATTGCTTTCGGCTCGAAGCCCGGGATAAACTCAGCGAGTTCTTTTATTCCTGATGAATCAATTGAGAAGAAGTAAAAAGTTTTGTTCATCGTTGATGAATAATAAACATTCCCTTTCCACTTCCCTATTCCGCTGATTGGTTTCTCAGTCTTAAAATGGGAGATAACTTTTCCGTCTTTCAAAATAAGCAAGCCGTTATCGTAATCGGCTGCAAACAGACTGTCGCCGAAACATTTTACCTGCGAAACTCTGCCGGCGGTTTTAAGCTCTTTCCGCAGCTGCAATTTATCGGGATGAATTTCATACTCGTCTATTCTGCTTATTTTAGGATTCAGCAAAATATAAACCGCAATTAGAACCGCTCCCAAACCGATAACCGCCCACTGCCTTTTAATCAGCAGTATCAAACCTATTCCCGCGAGAGCGCCAAGCCAGGCTGCGCGCGTGTAGCTTCCGGCAAGAGCTATTACGATTATTAAAAACGCCAAGCCGACTAAAGTTCGGTTCTTCAACGATAGTTTTTCGTTAATCAGAAAAGCGAAAAAGTAAACAACAACAACGCTCAGCAATCCTCCCGCCGTCATTACATACTGAAAAGTGGAAGGTCCTTTTGTTTCGAGAGTGTAAAGATGCTCGATGTAATGCTTGTACGAAGCTCCGAGATAAACCGCCGCCGTGATAAAAGCCGCTCCGAGAAAAACTTTAACTATTGACTTGGCTTTTTTCTCATCGGAGGCAATATAAATCGTAACGTAAATTACGGGAATTATCATAAAACGCTTTACCAAAGTATGCGCCGCCTGCGAAGAATCGACCGAGAAAATCGCGGAAAGAATTTCGGCAATAATAAACAAGAGGAGCGGCAGCTCAAGTCCGGATTTTTCAAACGGATTTTTCTTTTCCTTTACGAATTTGTAGAGCAAAATAAGCAACGCTCCGAAATACCCGATTTGACAAAGGAAAATTGAATTTGTAAGAGTAATTACAAAGAGTAAAAATAATCCGTAAATCAGTTTATCTGTTTTATTTCCCGTTTTCATCTATCCTGAATTGTAAATCATATAATTTTTTGTAAATGCCATTTTTGTCGGCTACAAGTTCGTCGTGCGTTCCCATCTGCACGACTTCGCCGCCATCAAGAACAACAATTTTGTTGGAATTTCTGATTGTGCTTAATCTGTGTGCGATAACAATAACGGTTCTCTGCTCCATCAATCGCTCAATAGCCGCCTGCACCAGAACTTCCGATTCGTTATCGAGCGAAGAAGTCGCTTCGTCAAAAATCATAATCGGAGGATTTTTAAGAAGCGCTCTTGCAATCGAAATACGCTGCCTCTGTCCGCCGGAAAGCCGCACTCCTCGCTCTCCGATTACGGTATCCAATCCGTGTGGAAGTTCGTTAATAAAATCAAGCGCGTTAGCCGCTTTGGCGACTTCGATTATCCGTTCATCCGGGATGCCGGTTAATCCGTATGCGATGTTGTTCCGGATAGAGTCGTTAAAAAGGATTGTTTCCTGCGTTACGATTCCAATCAGCTTTTTTATCGATTTCGTTTTGATTTTCTTGATGTTAAGGTCGTCCAATAAAATAGCGCCTTTCGTAACGTCAAAGAAACGCGGAATTAAATCTACGAGAGTCGTTTTTCCGCCGCCGCTGCTGCCTACCACGGCTACTATTTCGCCTTTGTTCACTTTGAAATTAATATCTTTAAGAACAAAGTCCTCGCCGTCGTCATACTTAAACCAAACGTGATCGAGAGTAATTTCTTTTTCAAAATTATTTTTTTCAACGGCGTCCGGCGCGTCCTTGATGTCAGGCTCAATATCAATAATTTCAAAAACTCTGTCCGCCGCCGCGCTTGATTCCTGTATCCGGTTGTTAACGCTGCTCAATTCCTTTATCGGCTGAATAATCTGAAAAATCGCGAAGAGGAATCCCATAAATTCGCTTGCCGTAAGAGAGCGATCAACCAGTACAAGCTGTCCGCCGTAGTAAATAATTGCCGTTCCGACGCCAACGGTCAGAAATTCCGTCAGCGGGCTTGCGGCATTCCGCACGCGAACCATTTTAAGAATCGTCCGGAAAAACTTTTCGGTTTCCTTTTTAAATCTGTTCTCTTCAAATTTTTCCATTCCGAAAGCTTTTACGATTTTAATTCCCGTAACCGTTTCGTGAATAATGGAAGTAATATCCGCCATTTTGGATTGTAGAATCGAGCTTTGCTTTCTG
>JALWEC010000376.1 GCA_027036655.1 Melioribacteraceae bacterium | reverse complement strand
TTTCTCGGAATTAACAGAAAAGGAGGGAGATTTTTCTTCGTGAAACGGACACAACCCGAAATAGTTTTTCCCCGATTTTTTAAGGGGAACATAATCCTTAATATAATCCACAATATCTACTGCGGATCGGATTTCTTCGAGTTGCTGAGGAGTTATATTCATTTTTTTTAGTAGTTCAATTCAAAGCCGGAAGAAGCTCTGAATTTATTTTTTATCGGTTCTGTACGGATTCAGGTCCGGATGATATTTATAAATTGTTTTAAGTATATCTTTTTCGATGCTCTTTTTAAAAATCGGGTAGCTGTACCGGTAATCGGGAATTTTCGTTTTTAATCTGTAATCGAATGATTTAATTTTTCTTCCCTTGGCGTCGAAATATTGAATTTTCTGAATTCCGTAACGCTCCAATTTAGTATTAAAAAGATATTCGGTTTTCGATTTGTAAATTTTCCGGTTAACCGATTCGATGTGCAACGGCGGAATGTGCATCTGCATAATCCAAACCGTTACATCGTTGCTGTCTCCGGGCTCAATACTGTTTTTGTCGAGATAAACCTGTTGATTCTCATCGTCCGAAATTTTTATCCAAACTTCCTTCTTTTCCTGCGCGTAAGCTGAAATGAATGTAACCAAAGCAAGAAGTAATACAAAAGTGAGTTTTTTCATTGAGGACCTCGTAAAATTATTGCGGAAAGGGAGGGATTCGAACCCTCGGAACGCAAAATGCGTTCAACGGTTTTCGAGACCGCCCCGTTCAACCACTCCGGCACCTTTCCGTTGGAATTCACAACTAATATGAACTAAAATCAGACTTCAAAAATAAGAAAAGATTATTTTAATTGAAGAAATTTTTTTAGGGAATTGTTATATGCTTAGATTTTTTTAGTCCGTAGCCGCTAAGTAAATAATTCTATCATAAAAAATTTATATGATACAAACTTTCACGGAGAAGAAACTCCGTGAAAGTCATAAATTTATAAAAATCAGAATCTGTTTAACTCCGAAAAAAATTATTTCATTAACAACATTTTACGAGTTTGAGAATATTTACCGGCCTGCAGTCTGTAGAAATAAATTCCGCTTGGTAAATCCGAGCCGTTAAAAGTAACATGATATTGTCCGGCGGTTAACGGTTTATCCATAAGAGTGGCAACCTTTTGCCCCAGCAAATTATAAACGGATAATTTCACATTGCTTTTTGCCGAAATAGTAAAATTAATATTTGTTGACGGGTTAAACGGATTCGGATAGTTTTGTTCCAATTCAAATTTAGCAGGGACTTGGCTATTATCGTCAACGCCGTTAATTAAAACAATCTGTCCGGTTTCCAGATCCGCGATAAACTCTTTTTCTTTATAAATATATCCGCCATCCTCAATCACATATCTGAGTCCCCAATATAAACCGTCGTCCGGAGGATTATAGTTCAGATCAGACAACCGCCCCAAATCAAGCTCAACATTCAGTTCATAACCGGAAGGAATTGTCTGTCGCCTAAACTCGGCTCCTCCGTTTGCTTCCGCAGTTTGAATAAACGAACTCGGGTCGGCGGCGGAAAAAACATTTACTCCCAAATCCGTACTGGTAAACTCTCCGTCATACCAACCCCAATTATCATAGTAAGATATTCCTCCCCATTGTTCATTATATCTTATTCTATTAAGAACATTACCCGGTCCGTTGTACGCATCGCGGTAAATAAAATTCCATTGGTAAACATTCCCGTCGGGAGTAAAATCATCAGAAAATGCATACCAAAGAGAATCGTTGGGATGGACAACATTAGCCGCCGAATCTATCATAGTAGCAATTTCCCTAAATGAGTAATTATGTAAACAGGGAAAATTCAGATTGAAATTTACAACATCCGAACCTTGTACGATAACCGGCGTACTAAATAGAATTCTATCATGACCGCCAAAACCTCCGTTATTATCTACATCCTTAAATGCAACTATTCCGTACTCGCCGTTTTTCACAAAAGAAAGATTATAATTTCCTTCATCGTCCGCAGTTGTAATTAAAGAAAAATCAGGCCCATCTTTCTCGCCTTGATATAAGATGACCATTGTATTGGCAACTGAAAGATTTGGATCGCATGATGTAATTTTCCCGCTTATGTTAACGCCGGTAAATGAAGTCTCCGTAGTGAATCTGTAAACATAAGGCGTTTGCAAAGTATCGCCGGATTCGCTTCTGATTCCGTAAAAACAAAAGTTGTAATCATGGCTGCCGCCAGTCTGTATAGGCAGAATTATTGTTTTATGGTCGGAGCTAAAATTAAATCCTCCGTTCAGTTCCATAGCTGTGTTGCTGATTATGAACCTGTTGTCATCTCCGTCTCCAGGATTCATAGTTGGATCCAGCGGTTCGTTGAATGTTATGGAAATCGTCTGCCCGGCGGCAACATTTGCCTCGCCGTTTGCCGGCGATGTGCTTACAACCTGCAACTGCGCTTTCGACGAAACTACAAAAAGGAAAAATACGAAAAGAAATAATTTGAAGTTTTTCATGAGTACCTCCCTATAAATTAATGAATGTTTAATTAATTTCATGAAATACTTGTTTGACTTAAAGTAGTCATTATGTGGAAAGTAATGCCCGCTCAACATTTCGGAAATTTCCGTTAACCTTTTACGGTTTTCGTCCGAACAATTCCACTCCGAATTTGCGAATTAACAGTATGTTTAACCGGAATGACATACTT
>JALWEC010000375.1 GCA_027036655.1 Melioribacteraceae bacterium | reverse complement strand
TCTATATGGGAATGTTCGACGCGACTTGCGAAGCTCGCAACGCCGTTACGGACAGCGCCGTTACGCAATTCTTATATGAAATGAAAAAAATGCGAAGCGAAAAAGTTACCGAAGATGAATTAAACACGGTAAAGAAATTCATGATCGGACAATTTGCGCGCTCGCTCGAAAATCCTTCCACGATTGCCCGCTTTGCAATCAACGTTGAAAGATATAATCTTCCGAAAGATTACTACAAAAATTATCTGAAAAACCTCGACGCGGTTACCGTGGACGACGTTTACAAAGCTTCGAGAAAATACATTAAACCGGATAAAGCTTACGTACTGGTTGTAGGCAACAACAGTGAAGTCGGGCAAAAGCTGAAAAAGTTCAGTTTGAGCGGCAAGGTAGATTATTACGATACCTACGGGAACAAGGTCGATCCCGACGCCGAGAAACTGCCCGCCGACATTACCGTTGAGCAAGTAATTGACAAGTATGTAAAAGCAATCGGCGGGAAAAAGAAAATCAACGGCATCAAGGATGAAACCGTAATGATGGAAGGGAATATTCAGGGAATGAATATTAAAATTACGGTTGTCAGAAAATTCCCCAACAAATATTATTTCAATCTCGATTTGGGAGCGATGCAGCAAACGCAAAAATTTGACGGCAAGAATGCGGTCGTTTCAGGGATGGGACAAAACAAAAAGTTAGAAGGAGAACAGCTTGAAGCCCTTAAAGAGGAGAGCGAAATGTATCCTCTTTTACGCTATAAGGAGCTCGGAGTTAAACCCGAGCTTATCGGACTGGGGAAGGTAAATGATAAGTCCGCATACAAAGTTAAACTGACATTCCCCAACGGCAACAGCAGCGTAATCTATATCGATTCGAAAACCGGATTAAAGTTGAGAGAAGCGTCCTCAAGAAAAACTCCTCAGGGCGAATTTGCCACAACGGTGGATTTTTCCGATTACAAAGATTGGGACGGAATAAAATATCCGGGCAAAATTGTTCAAACGGTCGGGCCCCAAACAATTGATATGACGGTTAAAGAAGTTAAAATCAATTCCGGCGTAAAAGACGATTTTTTTAAAGTAGATTAATTCTTTACCTTTACCCCGAAGGCGATATGTTCCCTTCGGGGTAATTACTTTAGAACAGCTTTATTCCCTAACCTTGGGCAAGCCAGTACCAAAACGGGATGAAGTAATTTCTGAATGCCTTACCAACAAGGGACTTTAAAGTATTTGGAAAAATATTCCGCCGAAAATATCACAATTTTTACTGAATATAGACTATGTACAAAACCGCAAGGTCGAATTTTGTAAAATGAAAAAGAATGTTTCCGTTAATTCAACTGCTTTACAGTTAATTTGTTTAAATGTAAACATTCCGGCTTCGGTTTTTTTAACCGCAAAATTCTAAAATTCAATATTTCTCATCAAAAGCGCTAAGCGCTTCAATTTATAATAATGACCTGCTATGAGCAGTAGCGTTTTTTAGCTATTGCTTATAGCTTATGTTATGGGCGGGGCTTTCTCACAAATTCATCAATAACCTTAATTACTTTACTTGGGGTTAATAAGTCTTTTGGATTACACCCAACACAATGCGGAATATATTTATCATTTTCTATTTCAGAAATAATATTTGCTTTTTCGTTTCCTTTTCCGGAATGAAGAAATATTTGGACAGTAATGATTAAGGAATATCTACTCCGACCTTTATACAAAGAACTTAATATATTACTATTTTGTAATTTCTTATTGTTAAAAAAATCAATGCTCCATTTAGTAGCATTAACTCCGAACTTTTCAAAATAATTATTTAGATCTTTTCGAATTTGTGATGTTTCCGAGACTTCGCCTAAAACGCAAATATTAAATGGAAATTTAATTTTTATTTTTTGGTTTTCAACTTGCGAAACTGATTTTGTAGCGAGTGTTTTTGATAAAGTTTGAATATTCTTTTTTGCATCAGCGAGCTCCATTTTCAATAATTAATTTTTTAATTTTTCATCTTCTAACTCTGTAATTGTGGAGTCTAATTCTGAAAGTAATTCTAGTGCTTCCTTTTCTCTTTCTGATTGTTCGGTTTTATTTTCAATTATTTTTTTCTGACTTTGATTGTACCTCAATAATCTTTCTTCATATAAGGAATTAAACTTTTCAATTTCTTGTTTTTCTTCTTTGTCAATTTCAACTACTTTACCATTTAACGCAACAGTTTTCCAATTGTTTTTAATATCCGAATTTATATTTTGAATTGTATTTTGCTTTTTGGCTTCTTCAAACAGACATTTTTTGAAATCACCTGATAATCTGGTTAGCTCTCTTTTTCTACGTATGAATTCGCTGCTTAATATTGTGATAATTATCCCCTTCAAAAATAAAATTAATTGGCTTTTTAGTATCAGAAATAATTTCTTTGCTTTTATCTTCAACTAATACTGGCAGTTCGCTTGCACATTTTTCAGCAATTTCTTCCGGTTTATCTTCCCAAACTAAGCCATAGCGGTGTCTTTCCAAATGCTTTAGTTTTGCAATCAGTTGTTCTTTCGTATAATTTTTGTATTTGTTTTTTGCCATTTATTTCGCTTCTGTTTTTAGTTTATAAATCTTATACCAATAAAAAAATGCTTCCGGATTAGATTTTTTTAATTTGTTAAGTTTGCTGTTAATTGGCTTATTAAGTAACCAATCTTTCATTTGTAGTGGATTACTATATTTTTCAATTTTACCAGCATCGTGTTTAATCAAAGTTGCAAGATAAGCTGCTTTTGATGCAGCAATAATTGTTTTATCAATATTAAAACTCCCGGAAAAAATAAAAGTTCTAATTCTTTGTATTCCTAATTTTAGTTGTTCAAAGTCTCCTTTCCCGTAAATTCCTCTGCTTGCAATTGTCAATGCTGTTTGAAAGATATCATCAGTTACATCTTCAATTTTTAATTCTTTTTGATTTCTGTATTTCAATTCAGTTTCTGCAAATATTGAAAAAGTGGACTTGATAATTTTCATATTTTCAACTTTATCAAATAAATTACCAATATCGTAAAGTTGTTTAATTATTTCCATACTCATACTGTGTTCACCTTTGAAATACGGAATTCCTGTTGTGTTTGGAGCAAACGCAGTAAGTTTATCGCCCAGAATATCTTCTAACGAGGGGAGATTGACTCTTAGCGGTTCATTAATAATAGGAACAAATGTGGATACTATCGGCAATTGAATTATGTTTTGATAATTTATTTTCTCAAGTAATATATCAAGCAAAACATAATCTTCTACTTTGTTTGTTTTGTAAAGAGGTGTGTAGAAAAATTTAAAATGAGATTTAGGAATAAGAGTTGTAGAACTTCTGTCTTGTATTTCTTTTCGTATAAATCCTTGTTCTTTTACAAGTTTTTCTAATAAAGCATCCAATTCCTTTGTTTCTTCCGGTAAGATTATATCAATATCAATTGAGAGTCTTTTGGTGGAATTAAAATGGAGCATTAATGCTGTACCACCTTTAAAAGTGAATTTTATTTTTTGTTTAACAAGTCCCTCAAGCAACAAAAGAGCACGAATAACTTTTTCAATCAGGATTTTATCAGCATTTTTGTTCTCTTTTGAAACCTTGCTAACCCACTCATTTGTTATTTCTTTTTGATTTATCATATTCTATATTTCGGCAGTTAAGTTTTTTTGTTGCCGTTAATTAGTTCTAAATATTTTTTAAGTTGTTCCTTTTTACCTCTCCTATTAGCGTATCTTAAAAGTTTATTTTCATTAACGGCATATTTATTATAAGCAGTAGTAAAAATTGTTTTCATTTCGTTTCCTTGAAAAGCCGAGAAAACAATTTTATCGCAGAAAATGTCAACTAACATTTTTTCTAATGTAACAGTATTGAGGTTTCTGATTGTTTGTATAGGAGCTTCTGATAATAATGGTTTAACAATAATAAAATTGTTTTCACTTAATGCATAATTTTCAAAAACTTCTAAGGTGGGATTAATAAAAACTCTATAACTTCTGTCTTTCAAATAATTGAATATTGATTCAATGGAATCTTTTTCTGCTTCAATTAGAAAAAGTGTTTTTATAGATTGATGAATAGAAAATTCATTAAGAAAAGACGAACTCCACAAACAAATAGTTGAAAAAGGAAAGTCCTTTTTAAGTTTTGAATTTAAGGTTTTTAATTTTTGAGGAATTTCAGGTAAATAATTAAGTTTAGTTTTAAATGTATATTTACCTCGTCCAACTCTATGAATTATTCCATTTTGTATTAATGAGTAAATTCTCCAATTGATAGTAGTTTTTTTTATTTCAGGTTCTAAGTTTCTATAAAACTTAATTATAGCTTGTGTGTTAAAGTTATCTTTGTCTTCGAAATGAGATTTTAATTTGTCAATATGTAATTTGCCATTTGCTATATAACCGCCAAATTATTTATACAAATATAGTAAACTATACAATGGCAGTAAAGAATAATATTTGCCAAATATTAGATTTGATGAGAGTAGTTTCGCTGTTGCTCTTAACCTTGCCCATAACTATGGGTAAAACCCATAGAGAAGATATTTTCCAAAATCACAAGAACTGCGAATTCAGTTCAATTTTTATATTTAACAAACATAAGAAAGCTTTGTATAACCTATTCCGGCAAACCGGAAACAAAAAGAGAAATAGTTGAACAAAAAAACAATCTCTGAAAGCCTTACAAATAAAGGGCTTTAGAACATCTGGGGAAATATTCCGCCGAAAGTAACACGAGGTTTATTTATAAGGCGCTAAGAGCATCTTGACTTTATACACCATTTGGCGTATAATTAATATAAAAATTGATGTGTAGTTTATGAAAATACAAACAAGCGTCAGAGTCGAAAATACATTATGTGATAAGGCAAGAACAGTCTTTTCAAAATTCGGTTTGTCATTTGGAGTTGCCGTAAATATTTTTCTTGGAAAAGTCGTCATAGTAAAAGCATTACCTTTTGAGCTAAGCATCCCTTCGGTAGAGCTTAAAAAAAAATTAAAAATGTAGAGACTGACAAAAAACACACAAGTCTATGAATCCGTTAACGAGTTTTTTGAATACTTGGGGATTTAAGTTATGAAAAAAATAAAATAACAACTGATTTATCCAAAAAATTCCGCTCCCCCCGTCATCCTAGTTTCGCAATAACTTAACAAAAAAGCCAAAAAGATTAATTGTAATTCCATAAATTTATGAGTTAGGATTTTTTAATATTCAATTTAGGATAAAATGACAAAAGCAGGATACTGTACAATTATAGGGAAACCGAATGTCGGGAAATCAACATTACTGAATGCGATTCTCGGCGAAAAACTTTCGATTACAACCAGCAAGCCGCAGACGACCCGTAAAAGGGTTTTGGGAATTTATAACGACGAGGAGACGCAAATAATTTTTCTCGATACTCCGGGAATTTTGAACCCGGAATACCTGCTTCAGGAAAAGATGCTTGACCAGGTTATTCTCTCGGCAAAGGACGCCGATTTACTCCTCTTTCTGATTGACGCCGGAAACCCGAAAGTTTTAACGGAATTTTTTGAAAACGAACAGATTAAAAGATTACTGAAGTTTGAAACGCCTAAAATTCTCGCTATTAATAAAATCGACTTAATCGACACGGCGCGATTAACATATCTTGTAACAGAATTTGAAAAAAGGGAGCTTTTCAAAAAAATCATTCCGGTCTCGGCAATCGGCGCATTCGGCGTTCCCGACTTACTTGCCGCGATTAAAGAATTCATTCCCGAACATCCCAAATTTTACCCCGACGACCAACTGAGCGATGCGAATGAACGCTTCTTTGTATCGGAGATTATCAGGGAGAAAATTTTTGAAATGTACCAGGATGAAATCCCTTACAGTACCGAAGTTGTAATCGACGAGTTTATCGAACGGGAAGGGAGAAAAGATTATATCTCCGCTTCGATTGTTTTGGAACGGGAATCGCAGAAACCTATAATAATCGGGAAAAAGGGAAACAAAATTAAGGAGCTGGGGAAAAAATCGAGAGAAGAAATTGAAGAGTTTCTGCAAAGACCCGTTTATCTCGAACTGCGCGTTAAAGTCCGTCCCAAATGGCGCTCAAACCCTATGATGCTGAAACAATTCGGATATGATTTGAATGACTAACGCCGCTCTTTCGCAAAAACCAAATAAGCGCACGGCTGAAATCGCGCTGATAATTGCCGTAATGTTTTGGGGCGCAACGTTTGTTATCGTTAAGGAATCGCTTCAAGATATTTCCCCGATGCTGTTTATTGCCCTCCGTTTTATGATAGCTTTTATACTTCTTATTCCGTTTGTCTTTAAGTTTAGAGCGAAGTTCACTCGCGACGGCATAATCGGCGGTTCCATTCTCGGCGTTATTCTTTTCCTGGGCTTTGCTTCGCAAACAGCCGGTTTGCAGCTAACCACGGCGACGCGCTCGGCTTTTATAACAAGCGCCTCCGTTGTTCTGGTGCCCGTGCTGCAGATTCTAATCGAAAAAAGGCGTCCGGCAAACGGGACGCTTATCGGCGTCGCGCTGGTCTTTATCGGAATTCTTATGCTCTCCTCCGGCGGTAATTCTATCTTAACTTTTCTTGCGGATATCGGGACCAACTTTAACTTCGGAGATTTCCTTACGCTGATATGCGCCGTTTCCTTCGCCGCCTATATTGTCTATCTCGATTACGTTTCCCAACGGGCTGATTTCTGGCCGATTTTTGTTATGCAGATTTTTGTAACAGCAGCGCTAGCTTTTATTTTTGCTTATCTTTTTAACCTTGTCGGTTTCGAACCGGTAAGATTAAACCTTACCGATAACGCGCTTTTCGGTATAGCTTACACGGCGTTGATTACAACGCTGCTGACAACCGCTATCCTTACAAAATATCAGAAGGCGATGCCCCCTGCGAAAGCGGGAATAATATACGCGCTCGAACCGATATTCGCCTCCGTAATTGCGTTTTTTGTATTGAGTGAAAAAATCAGTAACTTTGGACTTATCGGAAGCGCGCTAATTTTTATGGGATTAATTACTTCGAAAACTTTTGATTTAGCAGTTCAAAAATGGAAAGCGAAAAAATAAGAGCGGAAATATTGGTCTCCGGCTTGGTACAAGGAGTCGGCTACAGATACTTTGTTCAGCGAACTGCGCTCGCTTTGGGATTGACCGGATATGTAAAAAATCTTTACACCGGAGAAGTTTTTGCCGTTGTTGAGGGGAAAGAATATCTCGTTGAGGATTTAATTGCCAAAATGAGAATCGGACCTCAACGCTCCGATGTGAGAGGAATAAAAGTCAGCAGAGAAGAATATAAAGGGGAATTTAGAACATTTGAGATTAGGTATTAGAGATGAATATTAAAATAGGTTCCGGATATGATGTGCACAAGCTGGTTACGGAAAGAAAGTTAATTCTCGGAGGAGTTGAAATCCCCTTTGAGCTTGGACTGCTCGGACATTCAGACGCCGACGTCCTTCTTCACGCGATTGCCGATGCGCTGCTCGGCGCGCTGGCATTGGGCGATATAGGGCTTCACTTTCCGGATACGGACGAGGCGAACAAGGACTTGGACAGCAAAATCCTCCTCGCAAAAGTTTACGATTTAATTCGTGAAAACGGCTACAAATTGAATAACCTCGATGCAACTATTGTAATGCAGCGCCCGAAACTGAGACCCCACATTAAAATGATGCGGAAAAACATTTCCGCTATTCTCGATTCCCCTATTGAGAATATTTCAATAAAAGCAACGACAAGCGAACGTTTAGGCTTTGTCGGACGCGAAGAAGGCGTCGAAGTTTTCGCGACGGTTCTTTTAATTAAGGATAACGCCTGATGCTTGAAAGCCTGCTGGCGTACATGGGGCATGCGGGACTTGTTTACGTTTACGTTATAGTCGTATTATTTGCCTTAACGGAAAACCTTTTTCCGCCTTCTCCGAGTGATGTGATTGTTATCGTAGGCGTTTCGGTTCTCGTCAAACTGCACGAACCGCTTTTGCCCGCGCTTATTGCGACAAGCTTTGCAAGCTCCACCGGATTTATGATGATGTACTATGTTGGGGAAAAACTCGGGATGAAACTCGTCAGGTCGCAAAAGATTAAGTTCATTCATGAATCCGACTTGGAGAAAGTTGACGCTTGGTTCAACAAGTACGGCTACAAACTGATTCTTCTTAACAGGTTTCTTCCGGGCACGCGCTCCGTTGTCAGCTTTTTCTCGGGCGTTCATAAATTAAAACCGCTCAAGACCTTTACTAACGCCACGATAAGCGCTTTTCTTTGGAATATTTTTATCTTCTGGCTAGGAATGATTTTAGGCTCAAACATAAAATTGATTGATTATTATCTCGGGAAATACACAACTTACGGCTTAATTTTAACAGGCGCCGTAGTTCTCTTTTTTATAGCTAAATATTTTTACAACAAGAAAAAAAATTGAATAGCGGTTGAATTATGAAAATTACTTTGCTTCCGCAAAATAAAAAAAACCGCCGAGACCAGCTCCTTGCGGTAACGACAGG
>JALWEC010000374.1 GCA_027036655.1 Melioribacteraceae bacterium | reverse complement strand
CTAACGCCTTCGCGTAATTCGCCGCGGAGTTCCACTTTTGCGACAGGCGGAATTTGCCACCAAGTTTGTCCGGTTGCCCAGATGGCGGCGGCGTCCGTTCGTACAACCGGCGTTCCCAGCGCTCCGAGTCCGCCGTACATGTTCGAGTGACTGTCCGATGCGACAACCATTGTACCGGGAAGAACATAACCTTCTTCGCACATTATCTGATGCCCTATCCCGCGTCCGGCGGGGTAAAAATCGGCGCCCATTGATTTGGAAAATTCCTCGATTTTTCGGTACTTTTCCAAATTCTTCGGACTTTTATCTTGGATGTTGTGATCGAGAGTGTGAACAACCTGACGCGGGTTGAAGAACTTGGTTGCTCCGATGCTCTTAAACTTCGGAATTACGGCGCCTGTATTGTCGTGCGTCATTACGTAAGCGGGTCGGACTGAAATTATTTGTCCGCTTTTTACCTCGTTATTTTCGTCAATATCAACGGCGTATTTTTGAACGATTTTTTCAATAAAATTTTGCGACATTTTTTTCTCTTAAATTTTAATAAATCAATAAACAGCTTTCCGAAAAAAGGAGCAAGCTGTGAAATTAAAAAGTTTGTTTATTCAATTCGTTTTGAATTTTGAAACGGCTCAAAACTAACAAAATCAGCATGATGAACAATTATCGATTCCAGAGTACGCTTGCCTAAATCCCCTTCTTTGGAGTGAGTTGCAATTATGTGCTGAACTTCCGCGGGTATATCGAATTTCTCAGCGATTGCCACTCCGCTGAAAGGATGACGAAGCAGCTTTCCTTCGCGGCTTGTGGTAAGTTTACCATCGACAATTTCATACTCAATGAGTTTGCCTACGTCAATTAAAATAGCTCCCGCTATAAGATAGTCCCAGTTTATTTTAATATCCGGAGAAAAGTTTTTCTCCATAACTTTTCCCATCTCAATTGATAATTGAACCGCGGTTCGTTTATGATTCATAAAAGAAATATTGACGTCAATCAAAAGGGAAAAGGGAATAGTCTCCAAGTCTTCGGGAGTTAAAACGCTTTGTTCAATAGCGTACGCCCAAGCGTCGGTAACCTTTTCGCGAAGATTTTCATCCTTGATTAATTCCAATTCCGGCCAAAGTTTTTTTATTCTGTTTTTCATTAATTCCTCAAAAAATGTTAGAGGGAAGAAGTTAGAGGTAAGAGGTTGACCGCTAAGTTCTTCCCTTTGAATTATTGATATTTATTTAATAGACTAGTCAACATTCCAAAAACTGAGTTTGAAAGTTTTGATACATTTTCAATTTTCTTTTTATCACAGTAACCGAGAAGCAGAGCAATTTCCATCTGTGTATCCAATTCAACCAAAGAAGAACGTGAAATATCTATAAAACGGGCTTTCTCTTTGGAAGAAGTACGCGACAAACCTTCTGATAGATTTGACGGTATAGATATGGCGGCTCTTCTCATCTGAGAGGTTAGTCCGTATTTCTCATTATCTGGAAATTCTTGAGTTATCAAATAAATTTCTTTTACCAACGAAATACTGAATTTCCAAACTTCCATTTTTTTATGACTTAAAGTAATCATCATTACCTCTACCTTCTACCTTCTAACTTCTAACCTTTAACAAGCTCCTCAATCACCGCATCTGTCATCTGCTGCGTTGTAGCAGCGCCTTTGGCAATCGCATCCGGTCCGCCGCGGAGTTTCAGCATATCGTATGTACGGACTTCTCCCTTTTTAATTACTGCCGCTACGGCGTTTCTTATTTTGTCGGCAACTTCGGTTTCGCCGATATGATCAAGCATCATGCAGGCGCTTAAGAACATTGCAATCGGATTTACAATACTCGGATTAAGTTTTTCATATTTAGGGGCGGATCCGTGAGTAGGTTCAAAAACCGCGACTTCGTCCCCGATATTTGCGCTGCAGGCAAATCCTAATCCGCCGACCAATCCCGCGAAGCCGTCGCTGATAATATCACCGAACATATTTTCAGCAATTATTACTCCGTAATCTTCGGGGTTTTTTGTCAGCCACATCATCTGGGCGTCGATGTTTGTTTCGTATAAAGGAATATCAGGATATTTCTCGGCAACCTTACGCGCTTCCAAAACCATCATTCCCGAAGTTTCACGCAGCACATTTGGCTTTTCACAAATTGTTACGGACTTGTAGCCGTAGCGCTTTGCGTAATCAAAAGCTCTTTCGGCAATGCGTTGCGCAGCTTTGCGCGTTACGATACGCGTGGAAATCGCCAAGTCTTCTTTCGGAACATTCATAAAGTTTTTGAATTTCGGGTGAGTTGTAAAAGCGTCGTAAACGTTTTGCGGCGGATTTGTCCATTCAACTCCGGCGTAAAGTCCTTCCGTATTCTGTCTGAAAATAACCGCATCAACAGGTGGTTCTTCATAGGAGTCAATTCCTTTTCTTCTGATGAAGTTTAACGGATTTCCTTCAAACGCTTTGCAGGGACGAATGGAAATATCGAGGTTAAAATGCTGTCGCAATCCAACTATCGGACTTGAGTAAACATAACCTTTCTCTCTCAGTTCGGGAGCCAATTCTTTCGCCGCCGCATCTTTCGGTTTTGAGGTGATTGCACCGAAAAGACCGATTTTATGCTCGGCAAGTAAGTCAATTGTACGCTGCGGAAGCGCGTTCCCTTCGGTTTTCCAATATTCCCAGCCGATATCTCCGTGAACATAGTTTGCGGTAAATCCGGCGGCTTCCATTAAACGGATTGATTC
>JALWEC010000373.1 GCA_027036655.1 Melioribacteraceae bacterium | reverse complement strand
ATATTGGGGTTAGAGCTCAATCTATTTTGTTTAATTTTCAGCCGCCGGTTAAAACCGACGGCTATTTTGACATGTTCGACTTATTACACTTACTTCATCAATATCATCTTCTTTGTTGCAATAAAATCACCTGCAGAGAGTCTGTAAAAATAAATTCCAGAGCTTAATTTACTTGCGTCAAATTGTACGGAATAATTTCCCGGCGCTTGTTTTTTATTTACGAGCGTAGCTACTTTTCTTCCGAGGATGTCGTAAACCGTTAATTTTACAGACAATTCATGAGATTGCCGCGTCGCTTCACTCCTCGCAATGACGTAAGTTATATTTGTTGTCGGATTGAACGGATTCGGGTAGTTTTGATTAAGCGCATATTTTGTCGGGAGATTATCATTTCCCTCATCGTCAACGCCAACCGGAACAATCGAATATCTTCCGCCGTAGTAACCCATATCTGCGCGTACCGTACCTAGACCTTGTTGACAATCAATAACGGCGTCGAGCGAATCGGGATGCCCGGCGTCTATTGCAGGGGAGTTTACTCCGTCCCCGCAAGCCATTGTTGATAAATAGTAATAATTTCCGACTGTCATTTTAAAATATGGGTCTTCATCCAAACAGCCGGTTCCGAACCAACTTTCGGTTGAAGCTGAATCCACAAGCGAGTATGTTACGGTTGGAGTTCCGCCTCCGAGATAAATTTCCGGTTTTGAATCGCCGTATAAAATACTATTTATTATTTCGGGATTCGAATTGGGATTGAGATATATTCCGCCGCAAGTTGCTCCCGCAGTATTATCCGCAGCCGTTAAATTAACAAACTTCGGAGAAGAACCGTTAACTAATTGCGCTGCGCCGCCTAAACCATTGGTCGAGTTTTTAACAATGAGGTAATTGCTGATTATTGGCGACGAATTATCAAGAACAACCGCGCCACCACCGCTAATTGATTTGTTATTAATTAACTGAAGTTTTCTCGTATATGGATTTGAATCCTTAATATACAATGCGCCGCCCGCTTCGGTCAGAACAGAGTTTGTAATATAGCCGTTATTCGCAAAATAACAATTTTCGATTACGGCGTTTGAGTTTTCCACATACATCGCGCCGCCGTATTTTGCTTTGTTTTGATAAAAAACGGAATTTCTGATTATTACGCTGTCCGAATTGTAAATCGCAATCGCGCCGCCGCCTTGATAAGGAATATCCATTTTATCTGCGTAATCAAATCTGCAATTTTCTATTACGGACGCTTGCTGTCCGGTTCCATTTAAATTATTAAAATATATTCCGCGCCAGCCGCTTCCGGTAAATGAAATATAATCGCCGCTCAAGCCGTTAAAACCGTCTTCCGGTCCGTGAGCAAGTAGCGTTCCTTCAACTTTAATTTGATAAGGTCCGGTAAAGATTACTTTTTTAACATTATCCGTAATTTCAAGAGTTTGATTTTGCGGAATTAAAATATCGCCGCTTACGTGAATTGTATCGCAATCCCAAACGCCGCTGACCTCGCCGGAAAAATAGCAGGGAGGATTAGAGTTTGTTCTGTCCCACCAGTTATTTGCGCCGCCGTATGCGCCCATATCGGACGCAAGCGTTCCGAGTCCCGCCGTTGCGCAATCAAGCACCAAGTCGCTTATCGCGGGATGTCCGGCGTCAATAGCCGGAGAATCGGAGTTGTAACCGCAAGAAGCGCTTTGCAAATGATAATCGCCGTTAGCCGCGTCGCGGAAAAGCGGATCGACGTTGTCGAGATTAGTCGATGCGGTATCTTGCCCAACGTAATTACCTTGAATAATCGAATAAGTGTAAAGTCCACCTGCTTGGAAATCCAAATTGCCGCCGTTATTCCAAACAATCGAATTATTAATAATCGGCGGTTGCTGGTCGCTGGACGAAATTCCCGCCCAATCGTCCGAAACATTATCCGCAATTGTGGAATTTGTGATTGTAGCCGTACACTTTGTGTTCAAACCAAAATACAAGCCTGCGCCTCGTTTATTGGAAAGAGTAACTGTATTGCCGACAATTAAGCAATTATTTAACGTCGCCATGAAAACCTCGCTCCAATTCGAGCTTGCATTAAAAAATAGCCCGCCGCCGGCTTGCGTTGCCGTGTTTCCTTTAACAATTACGTTTTTGAAAGTAGGCGTTGATTCAAGAAAATAACCGCCTCCGCCGTAAACTCCGGAATTATTTTCAATGGTTACAAATTCAAATTCCGGGGCGGAATACTGAAACCAAACGCCGGTGGAACTGCAATCTTTTATTGTTGTATTTGAAATTGTCGGCGATGAATAACTACCGTAAATTCCTACCGTGCCGCTGCCGTTCCAAGCGTTTGAAACAACACAGCTATCTATTGTCGGAGAAGAATTGTATATTGAAATCGACGTGGAATCAAAATTACAATTGGTAAAAACCGGAGTTGAAGAAGAATCAATATATATCGGGGAAACATCGTTAAATTCCGTATTGGAAATACTTCCGCCGGAATTTATAACGCTCATACTGTAATTAGGTTGTTCGCTGGAACAAAAGATTTTTGAATTCGAAACCGATGCGGTTGAATGAACAAAATATAAAGCAGGCCAACCCGGGTTACCCCAACTGCCGCCGCCGACTTTGGTAAACTGACAATGTTTAACGCTCGAAACCGGCTGATTGTTTTCATCCGTATTGTAAAAACGGACTCCGTGCCAAAGAACATTTTCCGGAGCGTCAAAAATAATGTTTTCATCCTCCGTGCCTTCCGCAATTAATTGACCTTGAACGTCGAACTTGTACCAATCGGTAAAGTAAACAACCGTGCCGGGAACAATCGTTAATGTTTCGCCCTGCGGAACCGTAATATCGCCTTCAACGTAAATTGTGTCAACGTCCCAAACGCCGGAAACATCGCCGGAAACGTGAGTGGTTTTAACGGTAATAAAATCACTAATTAAAAGGGTATCCTTATAAAAAGGAGAATTAGCTTCAACAATTAGATTTACGGAATAAGTCCCGGGAGAAGAGTAAGTGTATTTCGGGTTTCTTTCGTTTGAGTCAAAAATTCCGTCGTTATTAAAATCCCAATAATAGTTCTTTGCGCCAATAGATTTATCAATAAACTGAACTTCAAACGGTTCGCCTCCGCTTGTAGCTTCGGCGGTAAAATCGGCGACCGGCTTTTCCGACCAAGATGCATATTTGCCCCCGTAAGCTCCCATATCGTTTCTGCTTGTTCCCCAGCCTCCGTGAATATCAAAATAGTTTGAATCTGGATTCCCTGCGTCAATTAAAGGAGAATCAAGCGAAAGATGATAATTCCCTGAAGCGCTATTTTCGAATTTAGGGTCCGTATTTAAAACTCCCGAACCCCAATCAATATATTCGCTGCGGCTTCCCTGCACATCCGAATAATAAACGCCGATTGTGTTATCCCCAATAGGAACCGGCGGATTGTCAATTCCGTAAGTATTTCCCCAAATAACCGAGTTCATTACAGTTAAAGGGAAATTATACCCCCACTCGCTATAACCGTCTATTACATCGTCCTCGCAATAGTTATCGACAACTACCGAATTTAGCAATTCCAAATCGCCACCTACATAAATAGTATTGTAAGACATATTATTATTAACAATGGAGTTCTCAAGAACTACCAAATTGCCAAGAACATCTAATGCGAATCCAATAATACCGGAAATTTTTAAGTTCTTTAAAAAACCTACTTGTAATCCGTTGACAGAGGAAATTTCCACATAAACGCCATGTCGGTTACCACTAATATTGGAATGAGAAAAAGTAAAGGGAAGCGATGTGGAAAGCACTACTGCATAATTACCAATATTATCTTGAATATTTAGATATTTTAGCTCTACGCCTGAATTTCCGCTTACAGAAATAGAAGCGCCCCATGTGTTCGTGTAGTTATTATAAAAATCGTTTTGAATTATTCTTGCATCGGAATCTTTTATTCTTATAGCGCCTCCTCCGGTTACAGTATCATCTATAGGGTCGCCAAGAGCTTTGTTATTATAGAAAACCGAATTCAGCACAAGCGGAGCGGAATCTTTAATAAGAAGCGCGCCGCCTTCGAGGGCTGAGTTGTTATGGAAAGAAGAATTTCTGATTTCAATATTGGAAGTATTTATCAACGCTATCGCCCCGCCGTTAGACGAATCATTATCATAGTAACCGCCATTACCGTTATTTTCCGCCTTACCGTAAGAAAAAACAGAGAAAGCTATTTCCGAAGGTTGTGTGGGAAAACTATTCTGGTCTATAAAACGCATTCCCTTCCATCCGGTAGATGTGTCAATAGCAGTGAAGCGAATCGAATCTTCCATTGTTCCGACGGAGAGTAATCTGCCATAACAATAAAAATAATAAGAACCGTTAAACCGGACTTCAACCCCCGGTTCAATTGTAAGAGTTCCGTATCTTTCAATTGAAATATCTCCGTTTATTATATACGGAGAATTGGCTTTATTCCAAACGCCGCTTACGTTTCCGCCTTCAATTTCCGTTTGCGCAAAAGTATTTACAGCGAAAACCAATATTAAAGTTAAAAGATAAATTATAATTTTTCTTGGTTTCATTATTCTTCCTTGTTTTAATATTTTTATGAACTTATTTTACGACTAAATGTAGCGTTTATTTCGTTAATGCTCAACCTTGAAAGGACTAGCGCCTTCGAGGTAAAATTCACAATGCCCTATTTTTTTTATCTCATCAAGACCATTTTTCTTGTTTGAACAAAATTACCGGCTCGCAATGTGTAGAAGTAAACGCCGCTCGAAAGATGATTCGCGTCGAACTGAACGGAATACTTACCCGGAGTTTGCTTCGCGTTTACAAGCGTTGCAACTTCGCGCCCGAGTACGTCGTAAACTTTAAGTTGCACTAACAATCCGTCAGATTGCCGCGTCGCTCCGCTCCTCGCAATGACGTAAGTTATGTTGGTTGTCGGGTTGAACGGATTCGGGTAGTTCTGTGACAATTCATATTTTAAGGGGATTTGATTATCATTCCCTTCGCTAACTCCGACATGCATTTCAGAATATCTTCCTCCGTAATATCCCATATCCGCGCGAACTGTTCCGAGACCTTGTTGGCAATCAATAACGGCGTCGAGCGAATCGGGATGCCCTGCATCTATTGCGGGGGAGTTTACTCCGTCGCCGCAAGCCATTGTTGATAAATAGTAGTAGTTGCCGATTGTCATCTTAAAATATGGGTCTTCGTCCAAACAGCCGACCCCGAACCAATTTTGAGTTGAAGCAGAATCCACAAGAGAATATGTTACTGTTGCAGTCCCTTCATCAAGAAATATTTCAGGCTTGCTGTTTCCATACAAAATGCTGTTGATTATTGTTGGATTTGAACCTGAGTGAACAGTCACACATCCACTTGCATTTCCAGACACATTATCTGCGGCAGTCATATTTATTATTCTGGGAGATGACTCTAACGAACAAATCAACCCGCTTCCATCATTTCCTGTTGTCTCGTTTTTAACCATTAACATATTACTTATTACCGGAGAGGAATTTTCAAGATACATTGCCCCGGCAATAACAGCAAAATTATTTATAAATTGTAATTTATGCATATAAGGATTTGAATTTTTAATGTAAAGAGCTCCACCGGCGGAAGTCATTTCACCGCTTTGATCCAAATCTTTTCCATTCAATTGGAAGTAACAATCCTCAATATTGATATCGGAATCACTTAGATAAATTGCGCCTCCTACTCTTGCAAGGTTTGCATAAAATACCGAATGCTTGATAGTAACTTTATCGGAGTTTATAATTGTTAATGCGCCCCCGAAATTCAAATCTCTGGTATAATCAAATCTGCAATTTTCAATTATGGATCTGCCGACATTACTATCATTGAGATTTCTAAAATCTATTCCCATCCATCTTTCACCTAAACCACTGTTTCCCTGAAATTTAATGTAATTTCCGTTAACATCAGTTGGTCCTTCGTTTTCCGGTCCTATGGCAAGCAAAACACCTTCAACATTTATTCGATAAGGACCGGTGATATGTACCCATTCGACATTAGATGTAATCTGCAGCGTATCTCCCTCGGGTATTGTAATATCTCCATCTACATAAATTTCCTCGCAATCCCAGATTCCGGAAACTTCGCCCCTAAAATGGCAACTTGGAAGAACGGTTTCATCCCACCGGTTTTGCGCTCCGCCATAAGCACCGATGTCGGATGCTATCGTTCCGAGGCCCGCCGAAGGGCAATCTAGCACAAAATCATTAATCGCGGGATGACCGGCGTCTATTCCCGGAGAATTAAAGGCGTAACCGCAATCGACGCTCTGCAGATGATAATCGCCGTTTGTCGCATTGCGGAAAACAGGGTCGTAATTATCGAGATTTGTAGTCGCCGTATCTTGTCCAACGTAATTTCCTTGGACAATCGAATAAGTGTAAAGTCCGCCCGCTTGGAATTCCAAATCAGAGCCGTTATTCCAAACAATGCTGTTGGTTACGTAAGTCGGCTCGTCGCCGGTCTGGATTCCCGCCCAACCGTTAGCGTAGTTGTTATCAGCAATTGTGCAGTTAACGATATTCGCGTTGTTTTTCGAGAGAAAATAAATTCCTCTCCCGTTATTTTTAGCTATCAAGCAATTTTGAATATCGGACGTAAAAGTAGTTTGCCAATTTTGGTCCGACTGAAAACGCAAACCGGTTGCCCCGTTTTCAAGAATTTCACAATTGGCAAAAGTCGAAGGCGATTCAATGAATATTCCGCCTTCTTCCGTGTTATTGCTAACTTTCGTATGCTTAATTACAAAAGAAGAGAATTTTGCGAAGACGCCAATTCCGTTATTATTTGAAATTTCACAACCGGATAATTCCACTTCGGAATTAACTGAATTCACGAAACCCCATTGTGCGTATGGCGAACAGTTCTCAATAATCGAATTTTTTATGCTTACCGTTGAACTGTCAATGTAAAGTCCGTAAGCGTCGTTCATATACAAATTTTCGACATTTACATCGGAGTTTATCAGCGTCATCGTTCCCGCTCTATAAGGCGAAATAGTTTTGGTAAACGATATTCCGCTTACATTTCCGCTCGAATAAATCGCCGAAAAAACGCCTCTCGTCAAATCATCGTCAATACAATCCTTTATTGCCGTGTTCGAAACATTAATTTGAGATTTATAAAACACCAATCCGCCGCCGTACCGGCTACTCATTTCATCCAACCAAACCGGATACGCGTATTTAATGTTACAATATTCCAACGACGACGGGATCTGTCCGTTTTCATCTGTTGAATGAAAAACAACTCCGTACCAGAATCCTGCAAAATATGGATAAGTTGAAATCTCGCGCAGCGAATCGGAAAAGAAAAATATGCTGTCGGCTTCCGTTCCGTTGGCAGTCAGTGTGCCGTAAACATCAAACTTATATTCACCGGTAAAATAAACATTTGTTCCGGGGATAATGGTCAGCGAGGAATCTCGCGGAATGGAAATATCTCCATCGATATAAACCGTATCGGCATCCCAAACGCCGGAAACATTGCCCGAAAAATGCTCCGAAGAAAACGAGCTTGTTTTACCGTTTAAATCAATTTTCGTTTTTACAATTCTACTTTCTCCATAAGTCATGCCAAGCGCAACATTTTGTGCCAACATATTTAATGTTAATAGTGAAAGAATTATTGTCATGTAAAAACCGATTTTAACACCTTTCATAGTATCTCCATTTTAATAACTATTTTTCCCTGACTGCATCATCGTTTATTATTATTCATTCATTCTTAATTCTTTCTAACACTTTATTGCTTATCGTTTCTGTTTGATATTATTTCAGCAATATCATCTTTTTTGTTGCGGTAAAATTACCGGCTCGCAATGTGTAAAAGTAAATTCCGCTGCCGAGTTTGCTCGCGTTGAATTGAACGGAATAATTTCCCGGAGTTTGTTTCGCGTTTACAAGCATTGCAACTTCGCGCCCGAGTACGTCGTAAACTTTAAGTTGCACTAACAATCCGTCAGATTGCCGCGTCGCTCCGCTCCTCGCAATGACGTAAGTTATGTTGGTTGTCGGGTTGAACGGATTCGGGTAGTTCTGACCAAGCGCATATTTTGT
Organism: Melioribacteraceae bacterium; assembly: GCA_027036655.1. Taxonomy (GTDB): domain Bacteria; phylum Bacteroidota; class Ignavibacteria; order Ignavibacteriales; family Melioribacteraceae; genus WGAL01. The sequence continues at coordinate 427 of JALWEC010000373.1, read as the reverse complement.
CGGCAATCCGTCTTCGTCGTTTACTCCAGTTACTTGTAACAATACGGACGAAGCATTACCTATATTGCCGTGAATATCCGCCGCGCGGACAAAGTAATAGGCGGACCGGTTCAATGGATTTTCGTCAGTGAAAACCGAATCCGCAACAGCGCCGTAAACTTCCAGCGTGTCAAAGTTTACTTCTTCATTTACGCTGCGGTAAACAAGATAATTCTTAATATCATTTTCTCCGTTCAATTGCCAGCTTATCCTTGCTTCCGTTCCTTCTCCAACCGCTTTAAGTCCGCCGGGAGCTACAGGTGCGAGGTTATCCACGCTGTGTCCGTACAATATATTGGAACGGTAAAAAACATCCTGATTATCCGTCAATGCCGTAATTCTGAAATATGTGTTCCCGGTATTTTCAGGCGTTTGGTCGTTCAAAGTA
>JALWEC010000372.1 GCA_027036655.1 Melioribacteraceae bacterium | reverse complement strand
CAGATTACCAAACTCTTTTATAAAAAATTTAACATAAAAAATTGACTTTTAGAAAAAAATGCTTAAGTTCAATACTCTTTTTTTTAACAAACTGTGGAGATGCTGATGGTAAAAAACTTAAAACCGAAAAAAGCATACAAAAATCTGGATTTTCTTCTGTCGCACGAAGCGAGGGAAATAAGAGTATTATCGGAATTTATCGAACCTGAAAAAAGATTTAAAGACAACAATGTTACCGATACATTTGTTTTTTTCGGTTCGGCTCGAATAAAATCGGAAAAAGAAGCGCTTAAGGAATTAAAAGCAATTAAAAAACAAAAAGATAAAACGCGGGGTTACGCAAAGAAACTGAAATCCGCCGAAAAGACGCTTGAGCTTTCCTGGTTTTACGAGCAGGCGCGCGAGCTTTCCAAACGCTTGACCGAATGGTCGATTGACTTAAAACATCCGAAGCACAGATTTATCGTCGCCAGCGGCGGAGGTCCCGGAATTATGGAAGCCGCGAACAGAGGCGCACACGAGGCAAAAGGGAAATCGATTGGAATGAATATTAGTCTTCCTTTCGAACAATATGTTAACGAATGGGTTTCGCCCGAGTTGGCGTTTGAATTTCACTACTTTTTCATTCGTAAGTTCTGGCTTATTTATATGGCAAAAGCTTTGATCGTTTTCCCAGGAGGCTTCGGAACATTGGATGAAATGTTTGAAGTTCTAACCTTGATTCAAACAAAGAAAATCAGCAAGAACATGAAGGTTGTTATTTTCGGTTCCGATTATTGGAAAAAATTGATTGATTTTGATATGCTTGTGGAAAATGAAATGATTCAAAAAAGCGACTTAAAGCTTTTTACATTTTGCGATTCGGTAGATGAAGCATTCGAAGAAATAACTTCTTTTATGAAGAAAAATTATCTTAAATAGTGTGGTAGGTGGTTCTTTGTGCGCTCATAATTGCTCTGCGCCGAGAACCACAAAAAACACTTTAACCTTTTAAAATGAAAAAGTCCGGCTGTTAACCGAACTTTCTAATTTATCTGTTAATACTTTACCAGTTAAATTAGTGTTACTTTTGGCAGAATATTTTCCCAAGTACTCTGCTAAGGCGAATTTATAACAACAATGTTTGTGGCGTGTCCGCGATAGCGGAAATGTATGTTTGGACAGATTTTGTGACTAATTGTAATAAAAAATTCAATAATCCTATTTGTTCAGAAAGTCCGAAATATCGTTTTTAAAATCCATATAAACTTTCTTCAAATTTTCGACCAACGGCTCAACTTTTTCCGCATACAAATCAAGTGCGTATGCATGACTGAAAAAATGGCGAAAGGCAAGATACTCGCCAACTTGATATTTTGTTAATTCTGTAATTATTCTTTTCTTAACCGCAAGATTTAGAAGATTCTTATGCCACGAACTACCTTCCGGCAAAGGGGTGTGATCCTCTTTTAAAATCAATTTTAGAATATTCTCAATGCCATTATAAAAATTATGAAGAATCGTTGCCACGCCCGCAAGTTGTAAAAAATCTAAAAAAGGTAGTCTCTCTTTTTCCGGTAATTCTGAAATCAGATTATCGATATTTTCATATTCAGCTTCTACCTTTTCTTTAAGATTAGCCATAAATTTGAATACCTTCGGAAGTAAGTATTTCGGAGAACTTGTTTTTTTTAGTCAGGTCAACCAAATCTACCGGTTTAGAAAGGGTAAAGATTAATTCGCTGTAGAATTTAAAAAATAATTTATCCGGAATTCCTTCTACGGCTAAGTCAATATCTCTACTATTTATTTTATCCTTAAGCGCCGAACCGAATAGGACAATTCGTTTTACTTTATATTTTTTTGCTAAATCTAATATTGCCATTTTATCTTTTTCTGAAATCATATTATTTACCAACTTCTTGCTATTTTAAAAATAATTTAACATAATTTCATTCAAAAATGCAATTCATAATATATGAAGATAAACAAGGCGGTTTCGAATAGGTGGATTGTTAGATGTTGATAGTTCGCCAAGCTTGCCCCAACTGTTTTGTGCCGGCGTAAGATAGGAGATTGCCACGCTCCGTTTCACTCCGCTCGCAATAACAAAAATTGGATTTGTGAAGGCGCTTACCCACGATGAAAAACATCGTGGCAAGCCTCACTTTATTTAAAATGACAAATGCAGCAAAAGTTTTACAAAAACATTTTTCGTTTACCGTCTTCACGTCTTGCGTCTCACGTCTAGCGTTTCGCGTCTTGCGTCTTTTATTATCTCTTTTTTCTGCTTCTTCCTTTTGACCGGGTTTCTCCGTTGCTTCGTCCGCTTCGTTTGCCCGATTTTTTCCCGGTGTATTTTCCTCTTCCGCCCGAACTTTTAGAAGATGATTTTCTTCCTCCTTGGCGTCCGCTTTTCTCAGCAGGTTCAATTCTGATTTCGCGTCCTTTGTAACTTCCTTTATTAAACGCTTTCAAAACATCGTCCGCAAAATCCTGACTGACTTCAAAGAATGTGAAATTATCTTTTATGTCGATGTCGCCGATATTTATGTCGCGGTTATTTGTTTTGTCGTTTACAAGTCCGATAATATTTTTTGCTTCCAACCCATCTTTCCTTCCGAGATTAAGGAAAAATCTGGTAAAGTTGTCGTCATACTTCCCGGCGCGTCCTTTTCTTTGCCCTCGTCCCGAATCGGAACTTCCTTTAGCGCTTTTTCGCGCGTTTATATTTAAGTCGGGCGCTTCTTTATAATAATCAA
>JALWEC010000371.1 GCA_027036655.1 Melioribacteraceae bacterium | reverse complement strand
TAAATCGCATAAACATCAAACGGGTATTATGGTCGCGAGGATTTTACCTACGAGTGGAAAATAAAAAAGGCCGTTCAAAAGAACAGCCCGTTAATCTTTATTTTACAAGAGGAAGTTCAAAGTCGGGTACCGGATCTTTAAAGTCCTTAATCATCGGCTCCGAAAGAAGGAAGTCAACTTCGCTTTCCAATGTTTGCAGACTCGCCAAACCTTCTATTTTCTTTCTAACTTTTCCATTCTTATCCAGGAAAAATGTTGTGGGAATTGCTCGGACAGTTCCGAACGCCTGTGGAGTTTGAAGAGTGCCCCAAACTATCGGATAGTTTATTCCCATTTTTTCCATAAAGGGAATCACGTCTTCGGCGGTTTTTCCTCCTCGCGTAACTCTGTCCAAAGAGACGCCGATTATCTCGAAGTCTTTCCCTTTATATTCTTTCTTCAGTTCAATTAAATCGGGAATTCCCTTCCGGCAAGGCGGGCACCAAGTCGCCCAAAAGTCAATCACAACTACTTTTCCTCTGTAGTCGGAAAGCTTAAGCATTTTTCCGTTTTCAACTTTGTAATGCGGCGGATAAGGTCCGTGATCGGGCGCGCCGTCGCTGTTATTCAGAATGATAAATAATCCGATAATAATAATAAACGCCGCCGTGTAAATCCGGCTTCGCTGTTTTTTATTTAGTCCGGTATAGCCCTTCTTCTTTTTATCGGGTTGTTCGCTTTTATTCTTGTTCCTGTTTTTTTTAGACATTTGTTCTCCTAACCGTTTTCAAGCATTTTATTTAATTCTTCAACAAACTTTTTAATATCCTCATCGTTGAAACCTTTTTCCTTTGCAGCCGATTCAAGCGTTCCCCAAATAGGCTCGCCGCATCGCAGACATCGAATTCCTTGCTCCATTAAATATGTAACGGAATCTGGAAGCAAATCCACCAAGTCTTCAATCTCAATATCTTTCGTAATTTTATTCATCAATCTTCTCCTTAACTTTTTTCTTCGAGGGAATAGCCAAAATTAGTCCGACCGCTCCGCCGTATAGCATCGAATAGTATGGATTGCTTTGGATTAAACAATGTCCGTTGTTACACCCGATAAAATAGTAGTAAGCGTATCCCAGCGCTATGCCGACGATTACCGGCAGAACTCGCTTTAACAAAAAGGTTCTGTTCATATTCCCTTCTCAATATTCAAAAATTATTGAACTTCAATAATAATTCACAAAAATTAAAATTCAAACTTATAAATCTTTTTTAATTTAATTAGATAAATCGGAAAAGAAAAAGTTTCAAGTTCAAAGGAAAAAGTCTAAAGAAAAAGTTTGGCGTGAACTTAAACTATTCGATTGTTTTTCTTTCTCCGGCTGTCGCCCAAATATATAATCAATTCCGCTATCAATATTCCCAATATCGCGCCGAGCGTATCCGCCATTAAATCCAGAAAATCCGCTTGGCGTTTGGGAATAAGCATTTGGTGAAGTTCGTCGAAAGCCCCGTATGCGAAAGCTATTCCGAGCGTGATAAAAACTCTTGAAAGAATAAAATACTTCTCCCTGAAAAATCTGACGGCAAAACTCAGCAAAAAAGCCAAACCGAAATATGCAAGAATATGCTCGATTTTATCGCTTAACTTTATCGTATGCACAAGCATGCTGCCCGGGATTGTAGTAAGAATAAAAATCAGCGCCCAATAAAAAATTAATGGTCTGAGAACATACTTCCTCGGATTATCGGCAATTAAATTATATAATCGAAGCATCTAAAAATTTGATTGTTTCGGGAATGTTTGTCATAATATCTTTAGCCGTTAAGCCGAAAATTGTTTTCTCGGTTCGCAACAGGTCAGCCGAAAGAGAGTGAATATAAACCGCCGCAATAACGGCGTCCTCAATCTCTTTAGACTGCGCAATAAATGAAGCCGTTACTCCGCTTAAAACGTCTCCGCTGCCGAACTTCGCCATTCCGGCGTTTCCGGTAGAATTAATAAACGCCTCTCCCCGCGGATTAAAAATAATAGTCGGCGCTCCTTTAAGGATAAGATAAGCTCCTGTTTCAACCGAGAACTTTCCGCCGTATTCCAAAATATCTTCTTTCAGATCATCAACTGTAATTCCGAGCAAATCGGCGAACTCTTTCTGATGAGGAGTTAAAACAAAATTACTGAAATTATAATTTTTATAGTTGCCGTCGCGGAACGGGAATAGTCCGTCGGCGTCAATCACAACTTTTTTACCTTTCAAAAGCTTTATTAATTTTTCAACGGCTTTTATCGTTTCCGGTTCTCTTCCAAGTCCGGGCCCGATTGTTATTACATCAGCCCAGTTTAATTTATCTTCAAAATCGGAAATATCTTCAGACGTCAAAAACTCTTTTTCCCCTTTGCTGTAGGGGGTAATAATCAGTCCGACATTTTCATCGTTAAAAAGATTGCGCACATGTTTCGGCACGGCTAACACCGAAGCGCCGCCGCCCGAATAAAAAACGGCGAGCGAGGAAAACATTGCCGCTCCGACATATTTTTCGGACCCCGCAATCGTAAAAACTTTACCTGCGGAATATTTATTCATATCAACCGTTTTAACGGGTAAACCTTCGTAGGCGTCTTCAGGTTCGAGGAGATAAGTATCCGTTTCAAGAGACTCAAAATACTCGGTCCCGATTCCGATATATCCTTTAACAACATCGCCGGAAAACGCTTTCCCTTTTTCAAAGAAAAGTCCTTGCTTAAACCCGCCCAGGGCAACGGTTAA
>JALWEC010000370.1 GCA_027036655.1 Melioribacteraceae bacterium | reverse complement strand
GAATAATCCTGACAATAGTTGTGTAATCGTCTTTAACCGTAAGGGAAGCCCCGATTCCTTCTAGCGACAGCGACATTCCGATTTTGAAATTCTCGGAGTCCTTCGGAGAAAAATATGTTGTGTGCGGATCGTATGTGTAGCAGACGGAATTCATAAAAAGCTGAAACACATCTTCGGCGTCGTACTGTAAAATCAGCTTATGAAATCTGTGGTATCTTTTTCGCAGCGTCTCTATCGCCTTATCTTCTTTCTTGCCGTTTAAAATTAAACCGAGCGCTTCGTACTTTAATTTTTTCCGCCAAAGTTCGTTTAACTCCGATTCCGTCGTCGCATAGGAGCTGTCCTCTCTGTCGGGAGAAAAATATTCGTCTTTGGTAAAATCAAAACCTTTATCAAGCTGTTTATCAACCAGCTTTACTCTTTGCGTAAGTATCTTCTTAAATCTGTTGAAAATTTTGTAAGCGGGCATAACGTTGCCGGAATACAAATCGTCGTCCAACTCATCTTTATATTTGTTAAAATCGTCAATATCCTTCCGCATAAAATACATTCTTTGGTTGTCTAACCGTTTAAGATAAGTATTGTAAATAACTTCCGAGAGAGAGTCGTTTAAGGATTCTCGGCGGTATTCGTAACGCGTTAAAAGTCGCGCAACAGTCTCGGCTATCTGCGGATGTTTTGCCCAAGGCAGAATAACTTTATTTGTATCTATTTCAGAATTCCGTTTGATTAAGTCCGCCGTAGTTTGCGCTTGAAGAATTGACAACAGCGAAAAGAACGCAACAAACAAAAGGGATGAAGCTTTTTTCATTTTTTCCTCGAATAATCCTAGATTGAAGCCGGGAAAATCAGGTTACAGTTATCAGCAAACAGTGAATAGTTGTCAGTGATACAATCTGTAGATATTCACCTAAATAGGAATGATGTTTTTTCCGCCTTGGCGGATTACTCATAACTCATTACCCATTACTCGTTACTCCGCTTTAGCGGATTACTTGCAACTGCTTTTCCCGAGCAAAACTTTTTACTAAACATTTTGTTGAAATAATAGTTCCTCAAGATAAAGTATTTTTTTAATTTTAGAAACGAGTTCTCCCTAAAAAGAGCTTTTAATTAAAAATTTTTATTCTTCTTGCCTTTAAGGAACTTATTTCTCAAAGGTAAAAATCGGACTTCGGATTATTATGATTGATAAAAAAGACAATGTGTTTTCGGAACCGCTTTCTCAAATAGTAGATTTCAAGTTTGACGAGAAAGTCGCCGATATTTTTGAAGATATGCTCGCCCGTTCCATTCCCGGATATGCGCTGACGATTTCAATGATTGGCGTAATAGCCGACAGGTTTTTCATTCCCGGGACCAATTGCTACGACTTAGGTTCATCTCTCGGAGCCGCGACAATTACAATCAGGCGAAAGCTGACCGGGAAAAAGGGGAAAATCTTCGCCGTAGATAACTCCCCGCAAATGATAGCTCGAAGCAAAAATTTTATTTCCTCGGACAAATCCGATTTCCCCGTTGAGTTGGTTTGCGCGGATGTAAGGGATATTAAAATCAAAAACGCATCCATTGTTATACTTAATTTTACGCTCCAGTTTATTCCTCCCGAAGGAAGAAAAGAGCTTCTGCAGAACATCTTCAACGGATTGAAGAAAGGGGGAATAGTTTTAATCTCTGAAAAAATAAAGTTCGACAACGAAGAAGAGGAAAAACTTATGGTTGATCTTTATTACGATTTCAAAAGATTAAACGGCTACAGCGAATTGGAAATCAGCCAGAAACGGGACGCGCTGGAAAATGTAATGATTATCGATTCTCTTGCCAAACATCAACGGCGAGCTGAAGAAATCGGTTTTTCCAAATTCTTTCTCTGGTTCCGGACGTTCAACTTTGTTTCCTATTTGCTTATTAAATAAGCGCGCCTGTTTTGAATATCTTGGAAAATATAAAAAGCGGATTAATCTCCTCCAATTTTGAAGAACTAATCGCAATTGCAACCTCCGGATTTGAACAAATTTCCGCTTCCGCCGATTTCCCGCGGTTTTTCTCCTGCGTAAACGCTCTGCCCGAAGTTAAGCCCTCATTAATTGACTTCGGACAAAACGAAGTTACATTCGGTCAAGCCGCCGATTTAACCGATAAAGAGCTGAAGGATTTGGAAGAAAATCTCAGGAATCTTATTCCCTGGCGCAAAGGACCTTTTAATTTGTTCGGAATAAATATTGACGCTGAGTGGCGGTCCGACTTAAAATTTTCGCGTCTTGAAAAATCCCGAATCAATTTCACCGGCAAATCTGTTCTCGATATCGGCAGCGGAAACGGATATTATATGTTTCGCCTGCTCGGAAAAGGCGCCGAATCAATTGTCGGTATCGAACCGTATTTACTTAACTTTATGCAGTTCAACGCCTTAAAAAAATTTGCTCCGGCGGCAAACGCGGTAACGCTTCCGGTCGGAATAGAAGCGCTGCCCGAAAATTACGGAAAGTTCGACGCCGTACTTTCTATGGGCGTATTTTATCATCGTAAATCTCCGTTTGAACATTTGGCAAAACTTCGGAGTTTACTTCGTCCCGGGGGAGAAATCGTACTTGAAACTTTAGTAATTGAGGGAAAAGAAGGCGAAGTTCTCGTGCCGGAAAATCGTTACGCAAAGATGAGAAACGTATGGTTTATTCCTTCCGTGCCGACTTTAACGGCTTGGCTGAAACGGGTAAAGTTTAGGAATATTTCGGTAATCGACG
>JALWEC010000369.1 GCA_027036655.1 Melioribacteraceae bacterium | reverse complement strand
TAAACTTAATATGCTTGGCTAACTTAGGAATTAACACAGCCGCAGCCGGTACTTCAACCATAATTCCAAGCTCAATATTTTCATCAAACGGAATAGAAGCGGAGCGTAAATCCTTCTTGCATTTTTCGAGCAGCGAAATTGTATCGAGCACTTCATCCATTGCCGTAACCATCGGCAACATTATTTTCAGATTTCCTTTGGATGAAGCCCTGAGAATAGCTCTCAGCTGATCTTCAAACTGAGGTTTGTTGTCGAGCAGAAATCTGATTCCGCGCCAGCCCAAAAACGGGTTTGATTCCTTTACGTCAATCGGCAAAACTTTATCTCCACCGACGTCAAAAACCCTGATTACTACATTCTTAGGATACATCTTCTCGGAAATATTCAGATAATACTCGAACTGCACCTCCTCGGAAGGTAAAAATTCATGTTCTGAAAAAAGCTGTTCTGTCCTAACCAAGCCGATTCCTTCGGCGTTGTTGGAAATCATAAATTTCAGTTCATCTTCAACGTCAAGATTCCCGAGCACATTAACCGCAACGCCATCGGTTGTGGTTATTTTCTCTTTTGTGATTCGCTTTAAGTCTTCTTCAATTTCATGTAGCTTTTCAATTTTTCGCTGATATTTGGCAACGGTTTCATCACCGGGATTTACATAAACACGTCCGTAAAATCCGTCAACAATCAGCAAATCGTTATCCGCGATTTCAATAGTAGCATCGTGAAGCCCGACAACGGCGGGAATGTTAAGCGAGCGAGCAAGAATTGCCGTGTGGGAAGTTAGTCCTCCGAAATCGGTAACAAACGCTTCGGCGTGCCGCTTGGCAAATAAAACCGTGTCGGAAGGAGTAAGAGATTCCGCTACGATAATTCTCTTTTCCGGAACTTTTGATTTCCATTTTTCCCGTCTCAGATTTCTGATAATCCGGTTTTTAATATCTTCAACATCGTTGGCTCGCTCGCGCATATAAGCGTCATCGGATTTCATCATCAGCTGCTGATACTTTGAAATCTCATCCTCCACAATATACGCCGGAGCCATTTTTTCCCCTCGTATGCGCATTTCAATAGTTTCAATCAACACAGGGTCGTCAAGTATCATAATCTGCGCTTCGAATATCAAAACTCTGTCCTTACCAAGTTTATCGACAGCCAAATCAAGAATTTTTTGTAATTCCCGTTTTGATTTTTCAAGCGCCTCATGAAACTGCTTCACTGCAAGTTCCGCATCTTCAATCTCAAGCTTTACAGCGCGAAAAACTTTTTTATCGAAATAATACGCTCTCCCGATTTTAATACCCGGAGCCGCGGCAACGCCTTCGAGAATAATATTTTTTCTCTCGTCAAAGCTCATCAAATCCTCTGTTAAAATAATCAACAATTGTTCTTGCCGCTTCCTCTTCGTCCTCGCCGTCAAATGTAAGCGTTAGGGTAGCCCCTTTTTCGGCGGCAAGCGTCATCACTCCGATTATACTTTTACCGTTAATTTTCATTCCGTCCCGGTTGATGAAGAAATCGGACTTAAATTTAGACGCCAGTTTTACTATTGTTGCGGCGGGTCTTGTGTGAAGTCCCGCATCATTTATTATCTTTACTTCCTTTGTAATCATTCTGCCTGTGTTTTTTAATTGCTTCTTCCCAAAAGCTCAGATACGAGCCAAAGTAAAATTTCTTTCTCTTCGGAATCTTTTAGTTCCTTTAATGCTTTAACCGCTTTTTGCGAATATTTTTTTATCTCTTTCCTTGCTTCATCAAAAACTTTCAGTTCTTCAAAAATATCCGAATACTTTTTCACTTCTTTTCTTGGGATTCCGTTATTTTTCACCATTCGCCGGAGCGCTTTTTTCTTCTCACCTTTTGCCCTATCAAGAGCGGTTATCAGTAGAAAAGTTTTTTTCCCTTCCACCAAATCTCCTCCGGGCTTTTTCCCAAACTTATCTTCGTTGCCGAGAATGTCCAGCAAATCATCCTGAAGCTGAAACGCCATACCGAGGTTATCGGCATACTTTGAAAGAGCTTTAATCTCTTCCTTTGTTCCGCCGCCGAGCTTAGCCCCGATTTCACAACTTGCCCTTAAAAGAGCCGCTGTTTTTTTATTAATCATAACAAGATAATCATCGACGGCAAATTTCTTCGCCGATTCCAAATCCTTATCCAAACTCTGCCCTTCACAGACTTCAATCATAGCTCTGGTAAAATCCTTAACAACATCAATATCTTCTCCGTCGCAGTCCTTAAGGAGATAATCGTAAGCGACGGCAATCAGTCCGTCGCCTGCAAGTACGGCAGTGCTTAAATCATACTTTACATGCAAGGTAGGCATACCTCGGCGTTTGTCGGCGTTATCCATAATATCGTCATGCACAAGCGTAAAGTTATGAAACAATTCGATTGCAACCGCCGAGTTATAAACATCCTTGAATTTTCCGCCGACGGCAGCGGCTGAAATCTGAACCAGAAAGGAACGCAACCGTTTTCCCCCGCTGTTGGCAATATAAGCGGCAGGCTTGTAAAGGGAATCCGGTTTTAATCTGTCAAAAACTTTCTCGATTCTCTTCTCAATAATATCTTTCTGACGATTATAAATTTTTCTGTATTTAACATCGCTTACTGGCATTTTACTCTCATCTCTAAAATTTAAATATTTAAAATAGTGAAAAAATATTTAAGTTTTTTGAGAAGGAAATCACATTAGTTTCCGAAAACCGGAAATTATTTTGCTAAATCCGAAAGTGTATAAAATTTCATTTTATCCCAAAAT
>JALWEC010000368.1 GCA_027036655.1 Melioribacteraceae bacterium | reverse complement strand
GGTTCAATCTGTCCGATTTTATTAAAGACACTTTGAAATATGAACACCATCTTGAGATCGTATCGCAGATTGCGGCGAATAGCAACTATCTGACCGATGTTGTCGTGAAAAGTCCGGGATTTCTCTACCGAGTATTTGCTCCCGGATATTTACGCGCTCCGTTAGACGAAGAAAAACTTAAATCCGAAATTTTGTCGTCAATGATGAAATATAAAAAGTTTGATTCTAAGCTCAGATATTTCCGAAGATTAAAAAATATATTAACGCTGAAAATCGGTGTGGCGGATTTCCTCGGCTTCAATGATTTTGAAAAAACAGTGCGGGAATTATCGACTGCGGCAAAAGTAATCGCTTCCGAATTTTTTAATCTCTGCTTTGAAGAAACCCGTAAAAAAAACGGCGTTGGACCAAACATTAAAAACGATTACGTAATCGCCGCCCTGGGGAAACTCGGCGGGAGAGAGCTGAATTACAGTTCGGACATTGACTTAATTTTCTTTTTCGGCACGAACAGAAAAACGGGCGATAATAAAATCGACTACTACGAACTGCTTCACGAAGCGATACAACTTTTTACCGGGAAAGCCTCCGAGCAGACTGCCGACGGCTTTATTTATCGCGTTGATATGCGCTTACGCCCGGACGGGAAATATTCGCCTCTTGCCAAAACCTATTTTGATTATCTTAATTATTACGAAACGAGAGGGGAAGATTGGGAAAGGCAGGCGCTTCTGAAACTTGATTTCATCGGGGGAGATAAAGACGTTTACGACAACTTCAGTTCTTTGATTACGCCGTTTCTTTTTCGCTCGTCCTTTCCGAGAAAGTATCTCAAACAAGTTTTGGAAATGAAAAAGCAAATTGAAAATGAAGCGGGAAATAATCGGGACATTAAAAGATGCGCGGGAGGAATACGAGACATTGAATTTTCCGTTCAAGCTTTGCAAATACTTTACGGAAAAAAGCTGCCGCAGTTAAGAACCGGAAACACGCTTGAAGCTATCCGAAGATTGAAAGAGTATAATCTGCTGGATGAAACGGAAGCAAGCGGATTGGAAGAAGCGTACGTCTTTTATAGAAAAATCGAGCACTTTCTTCAGCTGCGAAACGATGCGCAAACTCACACGCTTCCCGATGCGGGCACAGAACTGGAGCGCCTCTCTCAATTTATGAATTTTAGAACGGCTAATGAATTTCTATCCTTTTTAAATGATAATTTAAACCGTGTCAGAGAAATATTTCTCCGGATTGTAAATGTGGAACGCGAAGAAGAAAAAGAATTCGACTCTGATGTTAACATTGATTTTATTGACCGAAAACGCGCCGTCAAGAATTTCCTCTTTATTTCAAAAGGGGAAAGCGTAACCGGAAGCAAAAAATTTGATTCCCGCACGATAAAACTTTCGGCTGAGGTTTTACCCTTAATAAAAAATGAGTTAAGCAAATCGCTTTTCCCGGATTTACTCCTCGAGAACTTGCGTAAAATTATTGAAAGCGTTTCGCTTCCTTCCCTTTTGTTTTCGGAGATGAGAAACTATAAATTTCTTAATCTTCTTTTTAATTCCATTCTTCTCTCCGACAGATTCACTACCGGTATTTTGGAACATCCTGGTTTTATTGATGATTTCCTTTCCCGCGCCGCTTTTGACGTAAACGTGGATTTTGAAAAAATCAGTTTGGAGAAATTCCTTTTTTATCTGAATCTGCAATTTGCGCACGGACTTATTTCCGCCGATGAATTTTCGCTGCGACTACAAAAATTCTACGACCAAAAAATTAAATCTCTTATTTGCAATGCCGACTTGAGCGAAAAGTTTTTCATTGCGGGACTCGGAAGTTTCGGAAGCTCCGAGCTTACTTACGCCTCCGACTTGGATTTGCTGATTGTCGCTGAAACGGAATCGGAAAGTTTTGAAAAAGCCGCGGCTGATTTTCTCTTAGGACTTCAATCCGAGCTGCGCTCCGTTCAAATCGATTTCCGCCTTCGCCCCGAGGGAGAAAGTTCCCGACTAATTTGGGGAATAAAAGCTTACGAGAAATATCTGAAGACAAGGGCTTCTGTTTGGGAATTTTTATCATTGACGAAACTCCATTTTGTTTCCGGTGATAAAAATCTTTTTGAGAGATTTAAGTCCTATGTTTACGGTGGTTTGGAGCGTTTTAACTCCGAAACAATAAGGAATGAATCTTTAAAGATGTATCGAAAATTATTAGCCGGAAAAGGAAACGGACTTGTTAAAAATAGAATCGATTTAAAAAGAAGTTTCGGATTCTTAACGACAATTGATTTTTTAACCGCCGCTGTGATTGTTAGTAATCGAACAATTTTCCGCGAACTGATTGGAGAAACTTCATCGAAAAAATTAGAGACAGTTTCCGAAAGAAATTTAATAAGCGGAGACATACTTCAAGCATTTTCATATTACCGCAGAATTTTATTGCGAGTTCAATCTTTATTCGACGTTAACAACGGAATTTTTCCTGTGGATAAAAATCCTCGGCTCCGTTTAAGCGCAGCCGAGGACTATCCGAATATTAACGAAACTCTTCTTCGATTAAGAAAAGGAGTATTAAACAATTACGCAAAATTTTTTGAAAAAAAGCGGCAATAAAAAAGCCCCGTAAAAACGGGGCTTGCGGCAATTTATTTATTCTTCGGAAGTATCGACTATTTTATAGCTGTGCGAGATGTCAACGGAGTGTCGCAACATCTCAGTTACTCCGCAATACTTTTCCTGTGAAAGCTGTATTGCTCTTTCAACATC
>JALWEC010000367.1:5627-8753 GCA_027036655.1 Melioribacteraceae bacterium | reverse complement strand
GCGTCCACCGTATTCGTTTTTCCGCATCCGTTAGGACCTACGATTCCCGTAATTCCCTTGTCGAATTTGAGAACGGTTTTATTTGCAAAAGATTTAAATCCGAATAATTCCAGTTTAGATATATACAACGTAACTCCTAAAAATATTTAATTTCAGCCAAAGCGTCTTTCAGATAAACAAAAACATCGGCTGTGATTTGATAATAGAGGAAAAAACCGCCGGCAAAAAATATGATTACTCCGAGAGCGAAAATATAAACCGTGGAAGGACGAACCTCAAAAATAACATAAAACCCTTTAAGCATACGCATAAGAAGCCACAGCAGGTAAAAAGCGGTAAAGAGATAAATTAAAAGATTAAACTGATTCATATAAAGAATTTTAAGATAAAGAAGCTCAAGCGCCAGCAAAAGCGTAACGGGCATAATCGCCCAAGTTATCGTATAAAAAATATTTGCGAACAGCACTCTCGTTCTGTTAAAAACAGAGAAAAATTTCACAAGGAACGCGATAGCCAATAGAACGAATATTATCGCTATCCATAAAATCAAAAAAGCGTTTAACGGATGCCAAGCCAAATAGGAAATTTTTGTAACAAGCGAAAAATTCCCGAAGGAAAGAATAATTCTTTCCAGCGCAATATTTCCCCGCCAGAAAAACAACAGGTTCACAATCAATAACGAGATAGTCCCGGAAGAAATGATCATCATAAAATATGAATGAAAACCGGAAAGCAAACGCTGGTCGCGAATGTCGGCAAAAAAGTTATAGGAACGGAACAACGCTCTTTTAGCGTCCTCCCGGAACTTCCGTCTGGAATTCAGCAAACCGCCAACAAGGACGGCAAGAAACAGAGGCATTATGATAAAGAAAAGAGGAACTTTTTTTTCATCTTTCCCCAACGGAAGAGAAACGTTTTTCCCGTATTTCAGTTTTTCGGAAATCACTTTATAGCCGGCGCGACTTGCTTTTCTGCCGACGCCGACAATTCCGATTTTATATAAAAAGTCGCCGTCGAACGAGGAGTAAAGAGAAGCGTATTCGCCGGAGTAATCCACGAGCGTATTGAAAAACAATCCGTTAAGCGAAAGCTTTTTTCTAATTTTGAATAAGTCGCGGAAAAACTTCCCTTGCGCGTCAAAAGAGTTTTCGTAGAGATAACCTTCGCGGTTGCCTTCAAAGGCGGGATATGTTCCCGTGAGGAAAAGTTTTGATTTCAGTTCGCCGTTCGCAAGCTCAAGAGATTTCCCGGAAGGCAATTGTGAATAAAGCTCAACGCCGATAAGATCGAGCGGCTTAATATTTTCGGGAATTGCCAGAAATGTGGCGTAACTCAGTTTATTCAGCCGATGGACTTTCTCGGCAAAACCGGAAATAAAGTTGGCGACTGCGGGAGAATCACCGCGAAGCATACTTCCGCCACCGATTGCGACGACAACCGGGAATTGAGAAAAGAAATTAATAAAGTTGTCGGAATATCCCCGTATCCGTCTTCCGAAGTTATTTTCACCGAGCAAAGAGGACGGGACAAAATTATCGGGAATCTCAACAAAAGCGAAAAGTCCTTTTTTGCGCAGGAGCGACAATATCGCTCGGTTTGGAATTTCGTGAGCGAAACGAATTGCGTTAAACCCCAGCTCCCGAGCAATGTCTAAATCCTCGGAAATTCTTTTGTAGGAAAAAGTCTCGTTGGAGTATGTTGAGAATGGCGTATATTCTACTCCGTTAAAAACAAACTGTTTCCCGTTCAAGAAAAATTTCCCCGATTTCTCAGTCAAGTCATAAAGAGGTAAACTCTTGCTGTAACTATCCAAAACAACGCCGCCCGATTTCAACTCAACTATTAATTTATAGGAAAATGGAGACGCGGGAGAAAAAAGTCGGGGATTTTTGAGTCTAACGTCAAAAAGGTTTTTCCCCTCGGAAGCTTTAATTGTTTTTGAAAAAATTACTCTTGATGAATCGTCGAGAAGTGAAAGAGTTATCGATTTATTTTTTCTGCTTGTTCCCAGGATAAGATTAACATTAAAAGCAAGATTTGCCGTAACATATTTTTCACCATAAGAAAATTTTCTACCGATATCAACAAAATCAATTCCTTCTTTCGGTACCAGACTTAAAAAAACATTCCCGTATATTCCCGCAAAATTATCGGGAAAAAGAAAACGCTGTTTTGTCGGGATTGTCTCTTTCGCATCCAGCTGTGCGTTAACTTTTATTTTAATTACATTGACGCTGTTTTCCGATAAAAGCTCCTCCGGCAAAAGGACTTTAACCGGAACGCCTCCGTAAGGATATTTCAGGAAACTCTGGTCGTTGATAAAAAATTCCGAAGTGTAATTAATTCCGTCGATATTCAAATAAATATTGTAATTATCAAGTTCGTCTTGGGTGAAGTTCAGATTTTTCTCAAAAATCAATTCATCCGCCTCGGTAAAGATAACCGGCAAATCGACTGTGGTTTCGGCTTCTTTATCAAAAGGGACGTAAACCTTCCAACCGCGAGTAAAATCAATGGTTTTCCTTCCGTTGTTGAACGCCGGAAAATCGCCGGAAAGCGGTTTTATTTTAACCGTAGCAAAGTTATTTTGGGCAAATAGCAGAAGAAATATTAAAGAGAAAAATTTCAGAAATTTCATTACGGGATTTTACCTAATTTTTTAAAATTCAAATTTTTAAGATACGAAATAAATCGAGCCATAGCAAGCCATAACTTATTGTAAATAAACGGATTAACGGCAAAAAAGGATGGGGCTTACACTCAAAATTAATTTTACAAAATTATTGATTAAAAGGAACCTTTGCATAACCTTTATTTATCATATTAAGTACGCCACGACGGATAGTTTGTTTTTTTATTTTAACGTCCGCCTTGGCGGATTGCGACCCCGCAGAATGCGGGGGAAGCAATCTCTACACTGTCTCGTCATTACGAGGAGCGTAAGCGACGAAGTAATCTCACCGGAAAACACGCAGATGCCAAATGTTCAAATGCGGTTTAACTGCTGAGGTTGAATACCGGTGAGATTGCCGCGCTCACTCCGTTCGCTCGCAATGACGCTTGTTTTTCAGAGCCGTCTCGTCATTGCGAAGGAGGACGAAGGACGACTGAAGCTCCGCCTTGGCG
>JALWEC010000367.1:0-5617 GCA_027036655.1 Melioribacteraceae bacterium | reverse complement strand
ACTCACTAGGAAACACGCAATTGGCAAATGTTCAACAACGGTTTAACGGCTGAGGTTGAATGCACTGGAGATTGCCGCGTCGCTCACGCTCCTCGCAATGACGGCTTGTTTTTTTACCACGTCACGTCATTGCGAAGGAGGACGTAGGACGACTGAAGCAATCTCACTAGGAAACTTACAATTGCTGAATATTCAAAAAGCGGTTTAACTGCTGAGGTTGAATACTAGTGAGATTGCCGCGTCGCTCCGCTCCTCGCAATGACGCGTGTTTTTTTTGTTTTTTTTGTTCGCTTGCAATTCGCCAAAAGCGGACGTCGTTAGTTTTTTACTCCAAAAAATCTTCTGATAAGTCTTTCCATTCCGGATTTTGTGAATTTATTAATTCAATTTTCTTTTTTCGCGAGCCAGCTTTGATTTGTTTTTCTCTGTTTATTGCCTCGATTATGTCGTCGAATATTTCGTAATAGACTAATTTATCAAGATTGTATTTTTTGCTGAATCCGTCAACAAGTTTGTTTTTGTGTTCGTATATTCTTTTTGGCAGATTGGATGTTACGCCGGTGTAAAGCGTTGTGTTGTTTTTGTTTGTTAGTATGTAAACATAACCGCGTTTTTCCATTGTTGAATTTTTTTGTTTTAGTTTTACAAACTTACAGATTGCTTCGTCCCGGCAAGCCGGAACTCGCAATGACGCGACGGTGCGACAGTCCGCCCGAGGCGGAGCCGCAGAATGCGGGGGAAGCAATCCCTACACTGTCTCGTCCGCCTTGGCGGATTACGAGGAGCGTAAGCGACGAAGTAATCTCACTAAAAAACATGCAGTTGCTGAATATTCAATAACGGTTTAACGGCTGAGGCTGAATATTAGTGAGATTGCCGCGCTCACTCCGTTCGCTCGCAATGACGCTTGTTTTTCAGAGCCGTCTCGTACGCCGTGGCGAACGCCGTCTCGTCATTGCGACATCGCAGAATGCGGGGGAAGCAATCTCTACACTGTCTCGTCATTGCGAAGGAGGACGAAGGACGACTGAAGCAATCTCACTAGAAAACACGCAATTGGCAAATATTCAAAAGCGGTTTAACGGCTGAGGCTGAATATTCAGGAGATTGCCGCGTCGCTCCGCTCCTCGCAATGACGACGTGTTTTTTCGTTTGCTCGCAATGACGGATACTTTTAGCCGCCAAAGGCAGACGGCTTGTTTTTTCGTTCGCTTACAATCCGCCACGGCAGATTGTGGTTTACTGCGAGAGTTTATGCAAAACCTTCTAATAATTACTTTATTGTTTTTGATTATTTCTGTAATAATCAAAAACAAGCCGTGCTTTTGCTTTCCCGATAACTTCAGCCAATTCGTCAACTTCGGCTTTCCTTATTTCGTCAATACTGTTAAAGTGCGTCAAAAGTTTTTCGGCTATCTTTTTACCAACCCCTTTAATTTCAAGCAGTTCGGATGTCAATGTTCGTTTGCTTCTTCTTTGTCTGTGAAATGTAATTGCAAAACGGTGCGCTTCGTCGCGTACATGCTGAAGCAATTTCAAACCGGAGGAAGTTTTCGGAATCGACTGCGGATCTGAAATACCGGGCAAGTAAACTTCTTCCAAGCGTTTTGCCAAACCGATAATTTCCTGATTTTTGACGCCGAGATTTTTCAAGATTTTAACCGCGCTTGAAAGCTGTCCTTTTCCGCCGTCAACCATTATCAAATCGGGAAACGGCTGATTTTCCTTAACCAAACGGCTGTAGCGTCTTTCAATCACCTCTTCCATGCTTGCAAAATCATCAGGCCCGCTCACCGATTTTATAATGAATTTTCTGTAAAGACTTTTCTTCGGTTTTCCATTTACAAATACTACCATACTCGCTACAGTGTCGGTTCCCTGAATATTTGAAATATCAAAACATTCGATTTTCACCGGCGTTTTTTTAAGATGTAAATCACGCTTAAGCGCAGTAATTACATGAGGAATGTCTCCCTCTTTTTTCATCCGCTGAAGTTGAATATCCTTAAGCATCAAAATTGCATTTTGTCTGCACATTCTCAAAAGGGATTTCTTCTCCCCTTCTCTTTGAGGAATTACAAACTTAACTTTTCTTTCGCTTTTTGAATTTAGCCACTTAATTAACATTTCCTCATTTTCCGGTTTTTTCTCCAATAGAATTTCATGAGGAATATCAACAAATTCGCTGTAGTAAAATCGCAGCGCTTCTGCGATTATTTCACTCTCGTTCTGTTTAAGATTAACGCTTAACTTAAGCTGTTTTTTCCCGACAAGTTTACCGCTTCTTATATTTAAGATTGTGCAGGCGGCATCCTTATCTTCGCCGGCAACGGAAATAATATCCCGGTCTTCATTATCAACCGAAACCACTTTCTGTTTGGAAGTGTAAACTTTCAACTTCTCAATCTTATCGCGAATCTCGGCGGCTTTTTCAAAATCAAGATTTTCAGCGGCGGAATTCATCTCACTTTCCAGCTTTGAAATCAGCTCGTCCGTTTTCCCGCGAAGAACCTGAACCACATGATTTACCATTTCGCCGTAATCTTTTTCGGAGATTAAACCTTCGCACGGTCCGTCGCATTTTTTTATATGATAATCGAGACAAACTTTTATTTTACCGGCGCGTATTACATCGTCGTCGATATGATATTTACAGCTTCGTATCTTAAAAATTTTATTTATCATTCTAAGAGATTGCCGCATCGACTTAACATCCGTGTAAGGTCCGAAGTACTTTGAGCCGTCGCGAACAATATCTCTCGTTGCAAAAACCCGCGGATAAGGTTCGTTTGTAACTCTAATGTAAGGATAAGATTTTCCATCCTTTAAGAGAACATTGTAGCGGGGAGAAAACTGCTTAATAAGATTATTTTCGAGAACAAGCGCTTCTATTTCATTTTCGGTTACTATTACTTCCAAGTCGGAAATTCTTTTTACCAAAGCGGCGGTCTTTGGGGAATCAACCTTTTCGCGAAAATAGGACATAACTCTGCTGCGCAAATTGATTGCCTTTCCCACATAGATCACAGTCCCTTTTTCATCTTTAAATTGATAGATGCCCGGTTTTTTCGGAAGGGATACTAATTTTTCCTCTATTTCCCGATTTGTCTTCAAATTATAATTACTTTCTACTTTTGCCTTTTTACTTTATAAGATACCTTTGCAAGACCGAAATATCTCTAAATTCGCTACAATTGCCGGTTCTGAGATTCTTCATTCCGCTTCGCTTCATTCAGAATGACAAATTATTAAGTTATGTAAAGCCTTCTATTAATTAATCATTTTCCGAACCGGGAGAACCTTTAGCCAAACGCTTTTTATATTTTTTAAGAGCTTCTTCCAAAGCATCGTCTAAATTAATCCGCAATGAATTTGCAAGCGCTAAAGTTGAAAATATCAAATCTCCCATTTCGAGAGTCAAATTTTCTGTTTGATTCAACGGCTTGTTTCCGTAATCTGTTCCTTTCAAAATTTCTTTGGAAACTTCGCCCAACTCGGAAAGCAGGTCGAGAATTCTAACTTCAGCATCCGAACTAAGATTGTTCTCAAGAAAGAAACGTTCAACTATTTTTTGTTTCTCAAGCATTTTTAATTTTTATCCTTAAATTATGCGGGTAAAGCAATAGAACGCTGATAACCAAGATTGATTATAAGATACCTTTGCAGAACCTAAATTTGTCATATTGAGTCCGCCAAGCTTGCCCCAACTGCTTTTTGTGGGGGGGCGGAGTGTAAACCGTCCGAAATTTCTCTAAATCCGGTATTATTACTGGTTTTGAGATTCTTCATTACGCTTCGCTCCATTCAGAATGACAAATAAATTAGGTTATGCAAAGCTTTCTATGATTTTTCATAATTGAAACCGACCGAATTTTAATGAGGAGCTATCAAAAAAAGAAAAGGGTAACTTCACAATTAAAGTTATCCTTCAAATTTATTTGTCCAAAAATTCTCTGATAATTTTCTGAACTTCGCTTTCCGAAATGTTCTCGCCTAACTTGGTTTCTCCGTGCGACGGAGCCGCGGAACTCGGTTTACTATTCATAAAAGGATTAACAACCGGATTACCCGCGCGGGCTAACAATCTGTCTTCAATTGTTGACGTAAATCCTTTCGTTTCTGTTTTGGTAAAACCGCCGGAATTTTCAAAGGATGAAATTGAGTGTCCCGAATGAACGGGATTAGTTTCAAAAGCCAAGGTTTTAATGTTAACCAAATGCTTAGCCGAAACATTCTCGGAAATGCTTGAACCCGCCCACGTTCCTACTCCAAGAGTTAATGATGGCATTAAAGCGGTTGTAGAGCCGACCGCGCCGAGCGAACTCGGAGTGTTAACAACAATTCTAAACGCAGGCTTTTCCATTGCAAATTTCATAATTATGTCTTTGTCGTTGGAATGAATCGCAAGCGTATGCCCCACTCCGCCGTAGCGCAGAACTTCAATCGATTTATGGCAACCTTCCAACCAGCCGTCAACAGTATAAAATGCAAGAACAGGAGAAAGTTTTTCGCGGGAAAGGGGTTCTTGGGGCCCGACTTCCTCGCAAAAAGCAATAAGCGCTTTCGTATCGGCGGGGACTTCAAATCCCGCGAGGTTCGCAATGTAAGTTGCGGGTTTACCTACAACGCCCGGATTTATTCTACCGTTTTTTTCAATTACTTTTTCTAATTTTTCTTTTTCGCTTTCGCTTACAAAATAAGCTCCGTTTTTCTTTGCCTCCTCAATTACTCTTTCCTTAACAGGTCTGTCAACAATCATTGCCTGCTCCGAAGAACAGAGTGTTCCGTTATCAAAAGAAGTTCCGTAAACAATATCGGCGGCGGCTTTGGCAACATCGGCAGTCCTTTCAATAAACGCCGGAACATTTCCCGAACCGACTCCGAGAGCGGGATTGCCTGTGCTGTAAGCGGCTTTAACCATTGCGTTGCTGCCTGTTGCAAGAATTATCGCAATGTTGTCGTCTTTCATCAATGCGTTCGTACCAGGGAGCGTCGGCGTGCTCATACACTGAATTAATCCTTCGGGCGCGCCCGCTTTTTCAGCCGCGTCTCTGATAATGTTTACAGCTTCGGTTGTACATTTAACCGCATTCGGATGAGGCGAAGCGACGATTCCGTTTCTACCTTTAAGCGCAATTATCGCTTTGTACATTACGGTTGAGGTTGGATTTGTAGAGGGAATCAAAGCGGCTACAACGCCCATCGGTTCGACAATCTTTACAATTTTCCCATTTTTTTGAACGTCAATAATTCCTACGGTCTGCAAATCTTTTATCGATTCCCAAACATCGCGTGTAGCAAATTCATTTTTAGTTTTTTTATCCTGCCAAATTCCGAAACCGGTTTCTTCGTGCGCCATCTTTCCCAATTTTTCGGCTGCTGCAAATCCGGCGTCTGCCATTGCTTTAACGATTTTATCAACTTGCTTTTGATTAAATTCTTTAAATTCAAGCTGAGCTTCTTTTGCTTTTTTAGCTAAATCTCGTGCTTCCTGAATTGAAGATAAATCTTTATCGACGTTCATAATAATATCCTAAATTTTTCTTTACAAAATAAATATTGACGTAACAAAGCGCAATGAGTTTTAAGTTATGAGTGATGAGTTATGAGTAATCAG
>JALWEC010000366.1 GCA_027036655.1 Melioribacteraceae bacterium | reverse complement strand
CTGTCTTATTCCTCGGAGGAAAAGCAATCGATACAATAATCGGAGTCGGGGACGGCTCGATGATTTTTCCGGCAATATTGGCGCTGGCTTTTATCGCCGCCGCATACTCGCTCTACGGAGGTTTATCCGCTGTTGCTTGGACGGATGTAATGCAGGTTGCACTTCTAATTCTCGGCGGGTTAATCACATCCTTTATTGCGCTGAACAGTGTTACTCCGGAAGGCGGCTTAATTCACGGATTTGAACATATACTTAAAGTTGCGCCTGATAAATTTCACATGATTCTAAGCCGAGATAATCCACAGTTTTTTAATCTTCCGGGAATTGCGGTTCTAATCGGCGGAATGTGGGTAGCAAACCTATACTATTGGGGTTTTAATCAATACATAATTCAAAGAACGCTTGCTGCAAAATCGTTAAAGGAAGGACAGCGGGGAATTATGTTCGCGGCTTTTCTTAAACTTTTGATTCCGCTTCTTGTTGTGATTCCGGGAATTGTCGCTTTTGTACTTTTTACTCAGCCTGCCGGAACTACAATAATACCGGGAGTTAAAGAGGCATTTCTTAAAGCGGGAGGCGGCATCAACTACGATAAAGCGTATCCGTGGTTGATTAGCGTTTTCATCCCCGCGGGAATAAAGGGCTTAGTGCTTGCGGCTTTGGTCGCGGCGATTGTTTCTTCTCTCGCGTCTATGTTAAATTCCACATCCACCATTTTTACTATGGATATTTACAGACCTTATCTGAATAAGAATGCGAGTGAAAAAATCCTTGTAAGAGTCGGACGCTTAACGGCGTTTACAGCTTTGATCATTGCGATTGTTGTCGCTCCGCTGCTGGGAAATATTCCTCAGATGTTTCAGTATATTCAGGAATATACCGGGCTGGTAAGTCCGGGAATTCTTGCTGTATTTCTTATGGGATTGTTCTGGAAAAAGACTACAAACAAAGCGGCAATCTACGGAGTTACGCTTTCGATTGTGGTTGCATTTTTGTTAAAACTTCCTTCTGTGGATTTACCTTGGATGGATCAGATGCTTTACACTCTGTTGATTACAATCGTAATCATTATGGGAATTAGTTTAACCACTTCGGCTGATGTTGATGATCCGAAAGGAATTCCGCTGACATCAAAAATGTTTAAGACCGATTCAGTTTTCAATATTGGCGCGTACGGTGTCCTTATAATTTGCGCGTTTCTTTATGCTGTTTTCTGGTAAAACATTTTCGTTCTTTATTATATGAGAGATCTTTGCATAACTAAATTTGTCATATTGAGTCCGCCACAACGAAGAGGCTAAATTATTTTTTAATGTGCTAAAGGAATTTAGTTTAACCATATTTCTCTCGGCGTTATTAAAAGTTCAACTGCTCCGCAGTCGATGAAAATTTAACTTTCTTGGAAGTATGAAGCAATTTAATTTGTAAAAAAAGCAAAATTATGCAACATAAAGTGCGAAGCACTTCAATTTGAATACCTATGGACGAAGTCCATAGGCAAACAAAACCGAAACACCAGGAACTACGAAGTAGTTCAATAATATATTTTCAGCACATCAAAAAGTAATTTAAACAGCGAAGTTGGAAGCCGTCCGAAATATCTCTAAATTCGGTATAATTACCGGTTCTGAGATTCTTCTCCTCGACTTTGTCGGGACTCAGAACGACATATTCCGGGGCTATGCAAAGCCTTCTATGATAATGTTAGTTATTCAATAAAGAAGCTGCCGTAAATTACCGGCAGCTTTTTCTCTAATCAGGGGGCTTTGCATTACAATCATATCGAAATGTGAAGATTTTCTTAAGGAGTTGGGTACGGATACCAAGATTAAAATATGCAAGGATTGAGTTGTTTGCAGATTGCAAGCAATCTACGCTACAAAAAACATTTTGGTATTTTTGCTTTTAGAGCAAAGAATTTTTCCTAATGATATTTTTGAGATAATTATTATCGTTTATTTCTTAAACATTAAATTCTATGTAGTATTTGCATCCTCAAATTGTGTGCAAAAGTTTGTCAAAGAATTTATATCTTTCGTAAATTTGTAATTCAATTTAAATGGTTTAATACATTAAGAAATGACTTTTGAATTAATATTTTTGATTGCATTGATTTTTGCAAGCGCATTTTTTTCTTCTACGGAACTTGCATATGTTCTTTCTAACAAATTAAAGATTGAACTTCGCGCGCAGAAGAACGTTCTTTCGGCAAAGAACGCGCTTTACTATGTCAAAAATCCGCAGATGTTTTTTTCGACGATATTAATTTCAAACAATATTATCAATACAGCTTTCGCCTCAATAATCACGATTTTTCTTTCCAAATATTTCGGATTGGATAACTTTCAAATTTTACTTCTATCGACAACTTTGATTTTCTTTTTCGGAGAACTATTACCCAAGTTTTTCTCGAGTGAAGCTCCCGACTCGCTTCTCAGTTTTGCGGTAACTCCTCTCAGGTTTTTTACTTTCATTCTTTATCCGTTTGTGAAATTTACTTCAATGGTTTCTTCCGTTTTTACGGGAAGAACAAAACTGAGCGAAGAAGGAATTAACAGAATTTTCAAGCGCGAGGATTTCCAGTCGTTAATTAACGAAAGCGCTGAAGCTGGATTTGTTGACGAATCTAACTCCGATATTCTGAATAAAGTCTTTGAACTGAGAGACCAAAAGGTTTCCGAAACAATGACCCCGAGAACGGATATTGTGGGAATAGAATTGGACGCTACGATAGACGAAGCGCTTGAAACGTTTATTGAATCAGGCTATTCCAAATTGCCGGTTTACGAAGAGAGTCTTGATCACATTAAAGGAGTTATATTAGCTTACGATTTGTTTAAGAAACCGGAAGATATTAAAAGTATCGTACGCGAAGTTCCTTTTATCCCCGAAACGAAAAGAAGCCTCGACACATTGAACGAACTTCTTGACGCTCATCTATCGATGGCTGTTGTGGTTGACGAATTCGGAGGCACCGCGGGAATTGTTACGCTCGAAGATATTATCGAAGAAATGATAGGAGAAATCCGCGACGAGTATGACGAAGAGGACGAAGTTAAACGAAAAATAGATGATAAGACTTTTCTTTTCAGCGGAAAAGTTGAGATTGACACAATTAACGAAGAGTTTGAACTCGGCATTCCCGAAGGGGAATATGAAACGATTGCCGGTTTTGTGATTACATCTCTCGGCAGAATTCCCGAAAAAGGGGAGAAGGTTGTAATTGGTAATTTTGTGATTGAAGTAATGTTTGCAGATAAGACAAAGATTGAATTAGTTAAAGTTAAGAAGAAATAGCGCGGACAGAATAGATTGAAATTTAATTTACTTGCTAAAGATAAAAGCTCCAAAGCCCGAGCGGGTTTGCTCGAAACGGCGCACGGAAAGATTGAAACTCCGATATTTATGCCTGTTGGAACTCAGGGAACGGTGAAAGCCCTTACGCCGAAGATGCTCGAAGAAGATGTTGAAGCTCAGATTATACTCGGCAACACTTACCATTTATATTTGCGCCCCGGAACGGAGATATTGGAAAAAGCCGGCGGGCTGCATAAGTTTATGAATTGGAACAAACCGATTCTTACCGACAGCGGCGGATTTCAGGTTTTTTCTCTTTCGGAATTAAGAAAACTGAAACCGGACGGAGTTGAGTTTACTTCGCATCTCGACGGTTCGAAACATTTCTTTTCTCCCGAGAAAGTGATTTCGATTGAGCGCAGTATCGGTTCCGACATCATGATGCCTTTGGATGAATGCACGCCTTATCCGTGCGAATACGATTACGCTAAAAAATCGAAGGAGCTGACGTCGGCTTGGGCAATACTGAATAAAGAAGCTTTTGAAAAGAGCGAACCCCTTTACGGACATGAGCAAGCACTGTTTGGAATTATTCAGGGCAGCGTTTATAAGGACTTGCGCGAAGCATCGGCGAAAGATTTAATCAATCTTGATTTTGACGGTTATTCAATCGGCGGACTTGCGGTAGGCGAGCCTGCGGAGACAATGTACGAACTCGTTGATTTTACTACCGATATTATTCCCGAAAACAAACCGCGTTATCTGATGGGAGTCGGGCGTCCGGAGAATATTTTGGAAGCGATTGAAAGGGGAGTGGATATGTTCGATTGCGTAATGCCTACAAGAAACGCCCGCAACGCTTATTTGTTTACTTGGGAAGGGATTGTTACGATTAGAAACGCGACTTATAAAGATGATTTTTCTCCCGTTGACGGCAAATGCGATTGCTATACGTGCCGGAATTTTTCGCGGGCTTATTTAAGGCATTTGTTCAAAGCCAATGAAATTCTTGCGCTTGAACTTGCGACAATTCACAATCTTCATTTTTATCTCGAACTTGTAAAAACGGCGAGAAAAAAAATTCTCGAAAATAATTTTACCGAATGGAAAAATAATGTGATTAATAAATTATCAAATAATATAAAATCTAACATGGAGGATTAATGAACTATTTATTGGCAATGGCGCCTCAACAAGGACAAGGCGGAGGAAGCATGGTAAGCACCCTGATTATGTTTGGGGCTATCTTCGCAATCTTTTACTTTATGATTATTCGCCCTCAGCAGAAAAAACAGAAAGAAAAAGAGGCAATGCTCAACTCTCTTAAAAAAGGAGATAAGATTGTAACTACCGGCGGTATGTACGGAACTATCGCAGGTATCGACGACAAGACCGTATTAATTGATGTTGGAAACAACATTAAGATAAAATTCGATCGTTCCGCAATCAATGTTTTGGCTCAGCCCGGTAAGGAGTCTAAAGCTGACGCGAAAAAATAAATTTATAGAAGTCTTTGCATAACCCTATAATATGTCATTCTGAGTCCCGACAAAGTCGGGGAGAAGAATCTCAGAACCGGTAATTATACCGAATTTAGAGATATTTCAAACGGCTTTCATCTTCGTCCCCAACAAAAAGCAGTTGGGGCTAGCTTGGCGAACTCAATATGACAATTTTAGGTTTTGCAAAGGTCTCTTATAGCTCCTTTTTTAGGAGCGGTAAATTTTAACTATATAAAACAGCAGTTTGAACAATAAACCGGCGGCGATTGTCGTTGGTTAATTATTTTTTTTACTATTCGCCTATTATTATAAGACAGGTTAATTTTTAACAGATATGAAGACACTCGGCGTTAAAAATAATTTTCTTGCGATTGATGAGAAATACAGTTCTTTTGAAAATTCTGAAATTGTAATTCAATCGGTTCCGTACGAGAAAACAGTGAGTTACGGAAAAGGAACATCCAAAGGTCCGAAAGCGATTTTGAAAGCTTCCCATTATGTTGAGTTTTTCGACGAAGAATTAAACAGGGAGCTTTGTTTTGAAAAAGGAATCGCGGCATTGTCTCCTCTCAATCTGGAAAAACTGCCGCCGGCGGAAGCGATTAAGAAAATTTACGAGTCAACAAAAAATTTGTTGAACAAGAATAAGTTTGTCGTTACGCTCGGCGGCGAACACACAATTTCGCAGGCTCCGATTAAAGCGTTTTTGGAGAAATACCCTGACCTAACTGTTCTACAGTTTGACGCTCATTCCGATTTAAGAAACTCGTACGAAGGAACAAAATATTCGCACGCGTCCGTAATGGCGCGCGTTGCGGAGATGACTAAATCGATTGTGCAGGTTGGTATAAGAGCGCAGTGTAGGGAGGAATATGAATTTATTAAATCCAATGGAATCGCTGCGTTCTACGCTCGCGATATTTTTTCATCTGTTTCGGATAAGTGGCATAAGGATGTAATTAACGCTCTCGGCAAAAATGTTTATATAACTTTCGACGTTGACGGATTTGACCCTTCGCTGTTGCCTGCGACAGGAACTCCGGAACCGGGAGGATTATTCTGGGACGATACAATGAACTTGCTCAAGAAAATCGGGGAGAGTAAAAACATTGTCGGTTTCGACGTTGTGGAACTTGCTCCTTCCAAAGCTCATCCCGCTTCCGATTTTATTGCGGCAAAACTTGTTTACAAGATGTTGAACTATGCTTTTATTAATAGTAGGATTTGCATAACCTAATAATATGTCATTCTGATCCCCGACAAAGTCGGGGAGAAGAATCTCAAGACTGGTAATTATACCGAATTTAGAGATATTTCGGACGCTTCTTACCTTTGCCGTAGCGGACTCAATATGACAACTTTAGGTTTTGCAAAGGTATCTAATAAATGATTATTGATTTTGTTTCATTTGATGATTAAACAATAGTTATCTTTGTTATAAAATCTCTTTTTTGCAAATTAAAAAATTGAAAATATTTTTTTGAGGTATATATGTTTCAGTTTGAAATGCTTGAGAAACATGACCATGAGCAAATGACGCTCTGTTCCAATAAATCAGCCGGTTTAAGAGGCATAATTGCGATACACGACACCACGCTCGGCCCCGCAATCGGCGGCGTGCGTATGCGTAATTACGACGCTATTAACGACGCTCTTTCCGACGCGCTGAAGGTAGCGCGCACGATGACATACAAAGCGGCTATTTCCGGCTTAAACCTTGGCGGCGGCAATGCGGTTATTATCGGCGATCCGAAGAAGGATAAAACAGAAAATCTTTTCAGAACTTTCGGTAAGTATGTCGAAGGTTTGGGAGGCAGATATATTGCGGCGGAGGATGTCGGCACGGACGTTGCGGATATGGAATACGTTCGTATGGAGACAAAATATGTAGCCGGAATTTCAAAAGCTCTCGGCGGTTCGGGAGACCCCTCTCCCGTAACGGCTTACGGAATTTATGTCGGTATGAAAGCGATGATGAAGCGCCTTTACGGTTATGACTCATTGCGCGGTAAGAAAGTCGCGATTCAAGGTGCCGGAAATGTGGCAAGATATCTTGTCGAACATCTTAATCACGAAGGTGTGGAAATTATTATTACCGATAGACATCATGAAAAATTAAAATCTATTGTCGCTTCGGTTAAAGCGCACGTTGTTAAACCTGAAGAGATTTATTCGGTTGACGCCGATATTTTTTCTCCTTGCGCACTCGGAGGAATAATAGACGATAAATCGATAGAAGAGATGAAGTTCAGCATAATTGCCGGCGCGGCGAATAATCAATTGGTCGATGAAAAAACTCACGGGGTTCTGCTGAAGCAAAAAGGAATTTTTTACGCTCCCGACTATGTTATTAACGCGGGAGGATTAATTAATGTAGCTAACGAACTTGAAGGTTACAGACAGGACAGAGCTTTGCGCCAGGCTGAAGGAATTTACGATACTTTACTTAAAGTATTGGAGCTTTCCGAAAAAGAAGATTTACCGACATCGGCGGCGGCAAACAGATTAGCCGAAGGAAGATTGCAGATGGTTCGGGGTATGAAAAATATGTACACAGGCGACTCTACTTTTTCAGGTAGATTCGGAGAACTTACGAGGAAGAACAGATAAATATGATACGAAAGAAAAAATCGAAAAGAAGAATTGCGCGGGAAAAAGCTTTGCAGATTTTATATGCGACTGAAATGAATCCGGATGCTTTTCATGAATTGATTACGAATTATTATGATGATTTGAACGGCGAAAACGAGAGGGAATTCAGTCGTTCGCTGGTTAGAAACGTTGTAAGAAATCAAGATGAGATGGATAAACTTATTGAGTCGAAAGCGAGCAATTGGGAGCTGGACCGGATTGCGCTTATCGACAGACTTCTGCTGAGGATGGGTATTGCGGAAATATTATATTTCCCCGATATTCCTCCGAAAGTATCGATAAACGAAGTAATTGAAATCGCCAAGGAATACAGCACCTCAAAAAGCAGTAGGTTTATCAACGGAATTCTTGACGCAATTTTGAACGAATTAAAATCCCAAAAAAAATTAAACAAATTCGGACGCGGATTAATTGACGAAACTCTTTCAAAAAAATCTTAGAGACGTTGAAATCTTCCGATAAGAAAATATTTATTTGGTCGTTATTTGATTTTGCAAATACTTCTTATTCGATTGTTGTTGTTACTTTAATTTACGCTGTTTATTTTAAGCAGACTGTCGCCGAAGGGAAACCTATCGGCGATTTGTATTGGAGCTTGGCGATTAGTTCCTCCATGCTGGTTACCGCTTTTATTTCTCCGGTGCTCGGGGCGATTGCGGATTTTTCTTCCGGTAAAAAAAGATTCTTGCTGGCGTTTTCCCTGTTGTGCATTGTTTCCACATCGCTTCTCTATTTTATCGGACCGGGCGATATTTTTGCCGGAGTTCTCCTTTTTATTCTGGCGAATATAGGATTTGAATCGGGACTTGTTTTTTACGATTCTTTTCTGCCTGAAATTACGGAGCCGAAGAACTACGGGCGCGTTAGCGGCTACGGATTTGCAATGGGGTATCTCGGTTCCCTTATTACATTGGCTATCGCTTATCCTTTTATCACAAAAAATATGATAAGCATTACGTTCCCAATTTCAGCCCTTTTCTTTTTGGTGTTTGCTTCCCCGTTGTTTTTCTATCTCAAGGAGACAAGAAAAAAAGTTACAACCGACGAACCGTTTATTAAAATCGGTTTCAAAAGAGTTTATTACACAATTACACATCTGAAAGATTACAAGATGCTTTCGATATTTCTGTTGGCGTTTTTCTTTTATATCGAAGGGGTAAATACGGTAATCTTTTTTGCCGGAAATTATGCGGCAACAACATTGAAATTTTCCCAGAAAGAGCTTGTCATTTTCTTTCTGATTGTTCAGACAACCGCAATATTCGGTTCCGTGCTTTTCGGAATTTTAGCCGATTCTATCGG
>JALWEC010000365.1 GCA_027036655.1 Melioribacteraceae bacterium | reverse complement strand
TTTGCTTATCTCGCTAAGAAAAATGATTTTGATAACGAAGCCAAATTGGTTAAATATAAAATTGTTCTTTCGCGTCCCTTTACAAAAGACACGAAAACAATTCCCGGATTAGGCTCGAACGGCTCAATTATCCAATTTGCATTTAACAATGACGTCGGGACCGTTAGCGATGTTTTCAGACTTACAAACGGTTACGTCGTTTTTAAAGTAGCTGAAAAAATTGCCGCCGGCGCCGCTCCGTTCAAAGAAGTGGAACGCCAGGTTAAAAGGTTGGCTTTAATGGATTTGAAACTGAACAAATCTTTTGAAATCGCAAAGGAAATAAGAAGTAAAATCGGGACAACCGATAATCTGAACTTGGCAAAAACCGTTTGGCCCGCGGCTAAGGTTGGGAAAGTTAGCAATGTGAAGCCGGGAAGAAATATTCCGACAATCGGCAGAGAATTTGCTTTCTCGGAATACGCCCTTACCGCTCCTCTTAACAAGCTCTCCGAACCGATTAAGGGAACCCGCGCAAGCTATCTCGTTAAAGTTGTTCAGCGAACGCCTTTTGATTCCAACGCTTACTCGATTCAAAGACCTTCGATTTACAACAATTTAATGAGAACAAAACAGCGCGACTTTTTGAACGGATGGATTAAATCAATAAAGAAAGAAGCCAATATTGTTGATAACAGATACAAGTTCTATAAATAATTTTCCATCCCCCTCTAAGAAATCGGCCGGCATATTTGTCGGCCTTTTTCGTTTTAAAAAAATCGGTTTAACTTACAAGATTGAAGGTCCCGGGGGAAAAATATCCCGCTTTAGCGGGAGAACAATCTAAAAATCGGTAATTATACTGAGTGTGGAAATATTTCGGACGGCTTCCACCTTAGCCCCCCAACGAAAAGCAATCGGGGCAAGCTTGGCAAACTCAATATGACAATTATAGGCTTTGCAAAGCTTTCTTATGCAATAGTATGAAAATTGTTTTTATTTTTATTGGAGCGGAATAATAATTTGCAAGTCTCTGATTCCTTGAGTAATTTTACCGAGTTAATCTCAATAATTTATAGGTGATTAAAATAATGGAAACATTCCAACCCTTAAGAGACGTTTGGCTCTCCTTTTTTTACCTATATGGAGTAGGAGGATTTATTTTTTTCCTCGGTATTCACATAATAAAAAAAACCGGAGCCATTAATTTAAAATTAAAACGTCACCGTTTTTGGTACAGAGTAATGTTAATCGGTTACTTTTACTTTGTCGCATTTCATGCATTTTTCATAATTTTAGGATTAAACACATAATATGGAAACTTATCACAGTATTGGTACAAGTACCGACTGGATAATTATGGTTGTTTATTTTATCGTAATTATGTTGTTCGGTTCATATTTCGGTAAATATAACAGAAGCACAAAGGATTTCTTTTTCGGCGGTCGCCGCTTTGCCTGGTGGCTTATCGCTTTTTCGATTGTTGCTACGGGCGTCGGAAGTCACAGCTTCGTAAAATATTCCGCAAAGGGGTTTCAGCACGGACTTGCTTCGACAATGACTTACATCAACGACTGGTTTTTCATTCCGTTTTTCTTATTCGGATGGCTGCCGATTATCGTTTATACGCAAATAAGGTCAATACCGGAATATTTTGAAAAACGTTTCGGTTCACAGGCGCGCTTTCTTGCAACCGTGCTTCTTTTACTTTATATGATCGGTTACATCGGAATCGGATTTTTAACGCTCGGCAAAGCTGCAATGCCTATGCTTCCGAAATCATTTATGTTGCTCGGACATTCAATCCCCGTTACTCTAATGCTTGTCGTAATCATAATTGCGGTGATAACCGGAATCTATATTACTTTCGGCGGACAAACGGCGGTTATTTTTACCGACCTTCTGCAAGGATTGGTTCTCCTCTTTGCCGGCTTTCTGCTCTTTTTCCTCGGGCTTGATTATGTCGGAGGTCTCGGAGTGTTCTGGCATTCACTACCGGTTGAGTTTAAAATGCCCCTTGCCGAATTCAACAGACCGCCGGATTTTAACTTCGTCGGCATTTTCTGGCAGGACGCCATTGCAGGTTCGGTTGGCTTTATGTTTATGAACATGGGACTTGTAATGCGTTTTATGGCGACCAAAAGCGTTGACGAAGGAAGAAAAGCCGCAACGTTTAATATTCTCTTTATGCTTCCGCTTTCGGCTATTGTGGTAGGCAACGCCGGCTGGATTGGAAAGGTAATTTCCGTTCT
Source organism: Melioribacteraceae bacterium (assembly GCA_027036655.1). Taxonomy (GTDB): domain Bacteria; phylum Bacteroidota; class Ignavibacteria; order Ignavibacteriales; family Melioribacteraceae; genus WGAL01. Next base: position 6,536 of record JALWEC010000365.1, on the reverse strand, counting down.
TCATCCGGGAATAATTAGTCCGCATACTTCTCCGGATCAGATTTTCGTAGTAGTGGCTAATGTTGTTTCTCATCCGGGCGTTTTCGGATTTATTATGGCAGCGTTAACCGCGGCACTTATGTCAACGGTGGATACGCTTATTAACGCAACTTCAGCCATTTACATAAATGATATTCACCGTCCGATTGTGGACTTTATTCACAAGAAAAAACAAGTAACCGAAAACCGGAGAAAAACCGAAAAACGGGAACTTAACGCAGCAAGAATTTCGTCGGTTGTAGTTACGTTCCTTGGCGTAATTGCAGTGCTTGCTTTCAAGAATTTCCCTACCGTTTACGAAGCGCACGGATATTTCCACTCGACGCTTACTCCGCCTCTCGTAGTTGCAATTTTCCTTGGAGTTTTTTGGAAGAAGGTTACTCCGGCTGTGGTAATCACAAGTTTTGTGGTTGGAGTTGCGCTTATGCTTCTCGGAGCAAATTATCCGGGAGTGCTGATTAAGCCCTTTGCTCAGGGTATTCAGATGGAGCCTCACCATCCTTACATATATATTAGGGCTTTCTACAACTTGTTTGTCTGTTCGGCTATCGCCGTGATTGTAGTTTACACTACAAAGTATCAGGTTACTTGGGCAAATAAGTTAAAACAGTTACCGAATCGAAAAAATATTGTTACCGGGCTTTATGCTTTATCAACTATTCTTTTTATTCTTGTTGCTTTCGATTTAATTCACTTGGTCCTTTCATTAATTTCAGCTCTTGTAATGACAATTGTAATTGCCGTTATTACAACTTATCATGTAGAATATGATCCGGTTAAACAAACGGAAGGCTTAATTATCTGGTCAGTTCATAAAGCAAAAGAGAGTTTTAAAGGCGGTAAAATTAATGAAGCTGAAGGCGAAAAAGTTACCGTTAATTGGAAAGTAAAAGAAGGAGACGAAGATTTAATCAATCTTTCCAAAAATGATTTAGCCAAGATGAAAGCTAATCCCGGAGATTTGGTTTATTTGTGTGATAAACGCAAATGGCTCGGCGGATTGAAATCGATTCACTCGCGTATCGGAGAACCGCATGACGAGGATGGCGTTGTTTACATAACTGACGAACATACCAAACAAGGCGTATTCATTGAAGGTAAACCCCTCGAAGCCGAATTGGAAATGTAGTTTTTCCGGAGTCTTATTATTTGAAAAAGGGAATCCCTTCGGATTCCCTTTTTTGTTTGAGTGTGTTTGCAGCGTTTGCATAATAGATGCAAATGATTATATTAATGCTTTAAATTGAAATTATTCTAATAGTAATCATTTTGGGAAATAATCGGAAAGTGTATGGAAGGCAGTAAAAATAACCGTCCCGAAAGTTTTGTCTCCGAGATAAAAACGGGAGATGAGATCGTTCTGAAAAAGTTTTTTGAAGAACGTTCCGGTTATTTTGATGATTTTTTTATTATGATTTCCAACAATTCCCGAGAGGAACCGGAAAAGTTTTACGGAGCCGTAGTTAATGTTACCGGTTATTCTCCCGAAGAGTTAAATTCAATGCCGGGCGGGATATTATCAATTATTCACGAAGACGATTTGGAAAGCTACAAGCGTACGTATTTTGATATTTCACGGAACAATCCTGAAGGAACAACATATCACACGTTCAGAGTTCTGCATAAAACAAGAAAAATTGTTTGGATTGAGGAAAATATTAAGGTACATAGCGAGGATGAAAAAATTTGGTACGAGCGTCTTTTAAGGGACGTTACAATCTATAAAGAACGGGAAAAAGATTTGCTTGCAAAGTATTCCCGGATTGAATATCTGAACAACGCAAAAGACAAATTTATTTCTATCGTCTCTCACGATTTGCGCTCCCCCTTTACAAGTCTGCTTGGCTTTGCTGAAATACTGCTAAACGAACCTGACTTACCCGACGAGGAGAAGGAAGAATATCTCCGCTATATTCATAAAGCGTCGGAGACGCAGTTGGAGCTTGTAAACCACTTGCTGGATTGGTCCAGATTACAGTTAGGCAAAATCGTAATCGAGCCGGTACGGCTTAACGTCAGGATGGTTGTTTCTAATGCAATTTCGGCGCTTACAGGATTGGCTGTACGGAAGGGCGTCGAGATAATCACTGATATTCAGGATGATTTGTACTTCTTTGCCGACTCCAAATTGATTGAGAGAGTAATCTCAAATCTTGTTAACAACGCGATTAAATTTACTCCTCCCGAAAAAACAATCACCGTAACCGCGGGTAAATTCGGAAAAGAGATGGTTGAACTTGTTGTTAAAGATGAAGGAATCGGTATTGAGGAAAAGGATCAGAGTAAGTTGTTCAAACTTGAAGAAAAATTTTCTACCGACGGCACCGAAGGGGAAAAGGGAAGCGGACTCGGGCTGATGCTTGTAAAAGAAATTGTTGAAAAACATAAGGGCGAAATCTGGTTTTACTCCGAGCTTGGAAAAGGAAGCGAGTTTCATTTTACGGTCCCCGAAGCGAAACAAATTTTTATGATAGTGGACGACGACCCTCAAACATTAAAGCTGTACAAAAATATTATCGCCTCAAATTTTCAAGATTCCGAAATAATGGTAGCCGAAAACGGTTTTGAAGCTTTGAATTTAACCAATGAAAAAATTCCGTCCGTTATAATTACCGATAACGATATGCCTTTGATGAACGGCGCTCAGATGATTGAAGTATTTCAGAAAAACTCACTTTTAAAAAATATTCCGGTTATTGTTATAACCGGAGATCAGGACGATGAAACGAAGGAAAAATATAATAAACTGGGAATTCATTCCCTTTTATCAAAACCGATAAAAAAAGAGTTATTAATCGAAGAAATAAATAATTTTGCTTAAGGAAATATGAGAAAAGAAGTTAACAACAAATATTGGCTTGCCTTTTACACTCGCCCCCGTCACGAGTTTACGGCGCGAACGGACATTCTGCATATGGGAATCGAGGTTTATCTTCCTGTTGTAACCGTAATGAAAAAATGGAGCGACAGAAAAAAACGGGTTACCGAGCCTCTTTTTAAAAGCTATATTTTTGCTTACTGCAACGAAGCCGAAAGACTACGGATAGTGCAGAGTAAGTCCATTGTTACAACTGTTTTTTATAATGGCAAACCTGCGCATGTTCCCGATTGGCAAATTGAAGGCGTGCGCAGAATGCTTGAAGGAAACGAGGAAGTTAAAATCGTCGAAGGAATTAAAGAGGGCGTTCGCATAAAGATAACCGACGGACCTTTTGCCGGAGTTGAAGGCGTTATTTACTCGACCGGAAATAATGAAAAATATGTCGCCGTTTCTTTGGATATTTTAAATAGAAGCGTTATCGCCAAACTGCCCGTTAAAGATATTGAAATATTAAAGGCGGTTTAATATGCCTAAGATAAAAACACTGACTACAAACCAAACCGTAACCGGCTTTTATCTTCTCGGAAGCGTTACCGAAAAAACCGCGCGAACGGGAAAAACATATCTCGATATGACGCTCTCGGACGACAGCGGAAATATTTCGGCAAAGCTGTGGGATTTTAACAAAGATAAGCATAAATTCAGCGCGGGCGACATAATTAAAATACAGGGAAAAGTTTCGGAATACCAAGGGCAAAAGCAATTGACCGTTGAAAGGATACGGAAAGCCGAAGAAGCCGATAATGTTGATGTTTCACAATTCTATAAGGTTTCCGAAAGAGACTTTGACGAAATGATGGTGGAATTAAAAGGCGTTATCGACTCGGTAAAAAATCCCTTTTTAAATAAACTTCTGACGATGATTTTCTCCGGCGAAAAGTTAAAGAAATTCTCGAATGTTCCCGCCGGCAAAGCCTGGCATCATGCATATATTCATGGACTTCTCGAGCACACGTTGGAGATTGTTAAACTTTGCGAGTTAACGGCTTCTTTTCATAAGGAAGTAAATCGGGACTTACTTGTAAGCGGCGCGTTACTGCACGATTTCGGGAAAACCGAAGAGCTTTCCGATTCGGCTGATTTCGGCTACACCGACAAAGGAAAGCTTCTCGGACATATTGTAATCGCGGCAATGGAAGTTGAAAAAACGATTGAAAAAATTCCGGAATTTCCCGAAGATTTGAAAAACCAGCTTGAGCATTTAATTTTAAGCCATCAGGGAAAGCTGGAGTTCGCTTCGCCCGTTGTGCCGAAAACGCTTGAAGCGATTATTCTTTATCATTCCGACGAGCTGAGCGCTAAAGCAAACGCCTACAACAATGTGATAAAATCGCAAGCGGGAGGTTCGTCATCATGGACAAACTTTATCCGTCTTGCCGAAACAGACCTTTATATTCCAAACAATAAAAAAGAGGAGCAATAATGAAAAAATTAACTTCATTATTTCTAACAGCTTTAATAATAGGATTATTTTCATCTGTAAATTTTGCTCAAGACTTGGAATCCTATCTTGCCAAAGCAGATTCGCTGAGCGACGCTTTTAAGTTCAACGAAGCCGTTACCGTACTGGAAAAAGCGAATCAGAAATTCCCGAACAATTGGAAAGTTTTATGGAGATTAAGCCGCGAAAATATCTATATCGGCAACGCGACAAAGGATGACGATAAACGGGAAGCGATTTACGAAAAAGCATTTGCGCTGGCGGATCAAGCGGTTAAAGCGGGTCCCGATCAAGCGGTAACTTATCTCAGACGCGCAATAGCGAACGGAAAAATCGCGCTCTCCAAAGGAGTTTTTTCGGTAGGCGGAATTGTAAACGCAGCGCGCGCCGATTTGAAAAAAGCAATTCAGCTTGGCAACGGCGGCAACTATGTTCAGGCGGTCGCGCATTATGTGCTCGGAAGAACGCACGCCAAAGTCAGCGAAAAATGGAAACCCGCTCGCTCCGTTTTAGGTTTGGGCTGGGCGGATTTGGAAGTGGCGCTTAAGGAATATCAGAAGGCAATTGATTTATATCCCAATTTTGTTATGTTTTACGTTGATTACGCAAAAGCCGAAATGCGCAACGACAATTACGAAAAGGCAAAACAGCTTCTTGAAAAAGCTCTAACCGTTCCCAACAAGGATGTTGACGATCCTAAATTAAAAGAGGAAGCGAAAAAACTACTTAAGGAAGTTAACGAAGAATTATAAATGCAATTTCCCGATGAGCTGATAAGCAAACTCTTATCGGCTCAAAATATTTTATTTTTTACCGGCGCCGGAATTTCGGCTGAGAGCGGAATCGAAACATTTCGCGGTTCGGGAGGATTGTGGAAAAAATATAGAGCTTCCGACTTGGCTACGCCGGAAGCGTTTGAACGAAATCCGGATCTTGTTTGGCAATGGTACGAATACCGAAGAGAAATCGTGAGAAACGCGCAGCCAAATGCCGGGCACATTGCGATAGCCGAATTCGAAAAGTTTTTTCAGTCTGTAACCGTAGCTACTCAAAATGTTGATAATTTACACAACCGCGCCGGAAGTTCGTCTGTTTTGGAACTTCACGGAAATATTGAAAAAAACTTTTGCTCCGGTTGCGGGAAAAGATTTGATTTTGTTACTTTTAAAGATAAAAATAATGTTCCTGTTTGTGATGAGTGCGGCGGTTTTATCAGACCGGGCGTGGTTTGGTTTGGCGAACAGCTTCCCTTTGAAGTTTTTCAGCGCGCCGGAATTAAAGCCGGAAGCTGCGAAGTCTGTTTTGTTGTCGGGACTTCGGCGTTGGTTTATCCCGCCGCTTCAATTCCCGAAACAGCCAAACGCGCCGGAGCGTATATTGTCGAGATAAATATTGATAAAACCGATTTAAGTGAAATAGCAGATATTACACTGTTAGGAAAATCCGGAGAAATTTTACCAAGTTTATTAACTGAAATAAAAAACATAAAAGGAACGGCTTAATAGAATTAAGTTCTGTTCTAAGGAGAAAAAATGGAAGTAGAAAAAAACAAAGTGGTTACAATACATTACACTTTAACAAACGACGAAGGACAAGTTCTCGATTCGTCCGTCGGGAAAAATCCCTTAAAGTATTTACACGGCAACAAAAACCTGATTGAAGGACTCGAGAAAGAACTGCTCGGGAAAAAGGTCGGGGACAAACTCCACGTAGTAATCGAACCGGCGGAAGCATACGGCGAAAGACGCGACGATCTCGTTCAGGAAGTTCCGCGCGAAGCGTTTCAGGGCGTTGAAGATATTCAGCCCGGAATGCAGTTTAACGCTCAGGCTCCCGACGGCTCAACTTATGTTGTAACCGTAACAAATGTTGGCGAAGAGAAAATTACTATCGACGCAAACCATGATTTGGCGGGCGTTCGCTTAACTTTTGACGTTGAAGTTATGGATATCCGCAACGCAACCGACGAAGAGATTTCACACGGTCACGTTCACTAAGATTTTCTCTTAATCGCTACAATTCCAAGCTCTTAATTTTAAGGGCTTTTTTTTTTACGTAAAACGTGAGACGTAAAACGCAAGACGTTGAGACGCAAGACGTTGAGACGTAAGACGAGAAACGTCAAACGTAAAATCTAATCCTATGTTGTCATTCTGAGTTGAGCCGTTAGGCGAA
>JALWEC010000364.1 GCA_027036655.1 Melioribacteraceae bacterium | reverse complement strand
CAGAAGTTCTAAATTCGTGTCGCCCGATTTTGCCGAAAGCGAGATAGCCACAGCGTTACCGGTGTTGATGTAGCCGGTAATTGCATCAAAGTCGCCGGATGCCGCACCCGATAATGCAATCCGGTTTTTTCCGTTTCCGCCGCCGTTCCGTTCCGGTTCGGTCGGGGAACCGCTTTTGTTGCATCCGATTAACGACACGGCAAAAAACAGCATTATGGTGAAAATTAATCTTATCATTCCATTCTCGGCAAATTATAGTTAGAGTTTATTCTAATATAAATATAGAGCTATTCTAAAGGATAATCTCAAGGAATGAGAGTTTATAAATATCGGATTAGAATTAAGGATATTTCGGTTAGAATTTTGTTAACGGTTTTTCTTCTAAATCGGAAGCATATTTTATCCGAATTTACAAATAACCGAATGAACGAGCGTTTTTTTCATCTTATTTTTTCTTAGGTAAGGTAAATGTGATATTTGTTCCTTTTCCTTTTTCGCTCTCTATTTTAATTTCGCCGCCGTGCTTTTCCACAAGTTCTTTAACCAATATTAATCCCAATCCGGTCCCCGGCTCGTTATTAGTACCCGGCGTTGTGTGATGAACGTCGATTCTGAAAATTTTATCCAAATCGTCTTTATCTATTCCGATTCCGGTATCCGAAACCGTAATTAAATCAACATTTTCTTCTGCGGAATGTTTGATGGAAACAGTTCCTCCTTCGGGAGTAAACTTTAACGAATTCGAAACCAGGTTGCGAATAATTCCGCGCAGCATATCGGGATCCGCGTAAACCATAGTATTGGGAAGCGTTTCGTTGATTAGCGCGATTTGTTTTTTATCCGCCACGGGATACATAAGTTCGAACAATTCATTGACAACCTCATTTAAATTTACATTTTCCGGATTAAGTTCTAATATCCCTCTTTGAATGCGCGACCATGTAAGAAGTCCTTCGAGAAGCTCGAATAAATTTTCCGACGTGCTGTGCAGCGCTTTTATTGCTTCCTGCAGTTCCTCGCGTGAAAAAGAATCGAAATCATCGTCAATCATTCGGGTATATCCGAGCAAAGCGGTAAAAGGGCTTCTCAAGTCATGTGAAATAATTGAGAAGAATTTATCCTTGGTAGCTACTTCCTCTTCCAAACGGGTGTTTGCTTCAGCTAACTTTTTCTCGGCTTCTTTCAATTCCGTTACGTCGCGAAATGTTCCTTGAGTTGCAACCGGTTTCCCGTTTTTATAAACCACTTTGGAATTGAACGAAATTATTGCAATCGAACCATCCTTGCGGTACATTGAAATTTCATAATTTTTAAGAAAACCAACCTCCATAAAAGTCTGAAAAAAGCCTTTCTTCTCTTCGGGATTGGCGAAAAAAACATCCGTTGATTTTCCGATTAAGTCCTCGGGTTGCCAGCCCGCTACCTCTTGTATGGAAGGACTTACCAATTCTATTATTCCATCTATGTTTACTCTGTAATATACATCTACAAACGACTCAAAAATCTCACGGTATTTTTTTTCGCTTACGGTAAGTTTTTCGAGTAGCGCTTCTTTTTCATTTGTCTCTTTTTTTAATGCCGAATAGGTTTTTTCCAGTTCGATGAGATATTCCGAAAGTTTAACATCCGAAGATTTTTTGTCAAGAACAAGCCCGACAGTCCGTCCGTATGAGCTTAAAAAATTGAAATGTTCCTCTTTAGGCTTAAAGTTGTTATCAATAAAAAGAACCATTGCGCCAAAGATTTTATCCGACGTGGATACGGGGATAAGGAAATGAGATTTGTCTTGCTTTTCCCCTAAGAATTCGTTTTCCCGGCCGGTAAATTTCACCTTTTTCTTTTTAATTATATCAAGAAGATCCGGATTGCCTATATGCTTCTCAATAAGGATTTTCATTTCTCGGGTTAAGTTAATTGAATTCGCAACGGAGAGTTTTTCATTTTCATCGGATATGAACAGCGCTTCGGAAGTTAAGCCGAGCCATTTAAGCTCAAGAATATGTTTCAGCGATATCGAATAAACATGCTCAACGGAACAGTCGGTTGTAACTGAGTTTAAAAGAGCGTTTATAACTCTCTGGGCTTCAATCAAATGTTTGTTTTTCTCTTCGGCAGCCACCCTTTGCGTTACATCCTGCTTTACGGCGCCGTAATATTTAATTTTTCCGTTATCGTCAAAAACGGGAAAAATTCTGGCGTCCTCCCAATAAAGATCGCCGTTCTTCTTCTTGTTATGAAAAAGTCCCTGCCAAACTTTTCCGGCCGTAATTGTATCCCAAAGGATTTTGTAAAACTTTTCGGATTGTTCTCCCGATTTTAATATACGGGGATTTTCTCCTATTGCTTCTTCGACGGAATATCCGGTCAATTCAACGAAGTGTTTATTGACATATATTATATTTCCGGCAAGATTTGTAAAAACGATTGAATCTGCGCTCTGTTCGATTCCTTCGTAAAAAACAGCTAATTTTTCTTCAATTTTTTGTCGTTCGAGAATAGAATCCTTAATTCCCGAAATTTGCTCTTCAAGTTCTTTTTGAAGGAGAGATTTGATTTCCATCAGTACTTCGTCAATTCCTTCGCACTCCTTTGCTTTTATTTCGGAATTAATTCTTTCAATTATGTTTTTTAATTCACGAACGTTTTTACTCTTTTCCGGTATAATACCTGCTTATTTTTATTTCACAATTGTTAAAGTAAACAAATTCCAAATATTTATCAGAAAAAATAGCACTGTTTTTGTCTCGGAATAAGCTCTTTTGTCCCTTTTTTCATATATTTCAAATCAAAAAAATTAAGAATTATGTATAA
>JALWEC010000363.1 GCA_027036655.1 Melioribacteraceae bacterium | reverse complement strand
GAAATAATTGCCGAAACAAACGAAGAAAGCAGAAAAAATAAAGTGGCGGTTTACACAATCTCCGTTTACAAAACAGACGGAACAAAGGCGGGAGTGTTTAGAGGCTCGGTTTACAGAACAAACAGAAAATATTTTCCCGAAATCGAGATAGATTAAGCGGAATGAAAAAGCGTCTCTCCATACTGATTTTATTAGCCGCGATGCTATCCGGATGCGGGCCGACATACAGAATAATGGAATACGGCGTCGGGCAAAAATCGCTTCTTGCGAACAGGGAGTTACAAAATCTTGCGATTGAAAAAGATTATCATATTAAAATACTTAAGCTGAAAAGAAACGGAGAGTTTCTCGAAGCGCTGAGCAGAAGAACTAAAATTTTGCCTAAGGATACGCTTTATCTGCTCGGGAAAAACAACGACCTTTACAAATTTCAGAGGATTTTCAAATAGCGGAATTTATGGAAGAGAAAAAACAGCCTGCTTTAAAAACGGTTTTAATTTCATTACTTATTTCAATTATAGTCAGCGGAATAGCGTTTGGGGTTTACTATTATTACGACACTAAAACTCCCGAAGTTATTTACAAAATTTACGATACGCAAATCGATAAAGAACATAAGGATGATTTTCCGTTTCAGTACATTATTGAAACTCCTAAGCTTCCGAAGAAACTCGATTTTTGCGGAGAGAAAGTTCCCCTTTACAATTTTGACGTTTCGGAAAGAATCGAACGGGAATTAATTTCAAATACGTATTGGCATTCATCAACGCTTCTCGCGTTGAAGCGCGCCAACCGCTGGTTTCCCGTAATTGTTCCGATTTTGAAGAAGTACGGGATTCCGGAGGATTTTAAATATTTGGCGATTGTCGAAAGCAACCTCGAGAATGTTGCTTCGCCCGCGCACGCCGTCGGGTTCTGGCAGTTGCTTAAAAAAACAGCCCGCCATTACGGATTGGAAGTAAATAAATCCGTTGATGAAAGATACGACCCGTGGAAATCTACCGAAGCGGCTTGCAAATATTTGCTGAAGGCAAAAAAGAAATTCGGGACTTGGACGCTTGCGGCGGTTTCCTACAACGTCGGGATGAGAAATCTCAACGACCAAATCAAAAGACAGCGGACTAGAGTTTACTACAACATGAATCTCAATGACGAAACTGCGCGCTATTTATACCGTCTTCTCGCGATAAAATCAATTTTTCAAAATCCGGCTCAGTACGGGTTTTTGGTGGAAAAATCGTTGTTGTACAAGCCGCTGGAATACACTACCGAAAAGGTTAACAGAAGCATAAAAGATTTGGCGAAATGGGCAAATATAAGGGGACTCAATTACAGAACGCTGAAGATTTACAATCCGTGGCTGAGAGATAATTATCTGAAAGTTAGAAAAAGAAAAGTTTATTACATTAAATTGCCGACAACCGAATCAATAAATATTATCCCGGAAGCGGGAAAGTAAATTCGGAAAGATTTAAAAAAGAAATTTGCCGTTTCCGCATTGAGCGATAACGACAAATAAAATTCAAGAAGAAATGGGATCAGTGTTAGTCTTTAAGCGAGTTAACGTATCTTACTAACTTTGATTTTTTTCTTGCGGCGGTGTTTTTGTGTAAACGACCTTTGCTTACATTTCTGTCGATAGTCGATACCGCTTTTCTTAAAACAACTTCAGCTTCATCTTTTTTCTCAATCGAATGCACTTTCTTCGCCAATGTCTTGATCTCGCTCAACGCCGCTTTGTTTCTTAGTCTTCTAACCTCATTCTGTCTGATTCTTTTCTTAGCCGATTTATGATGAGCCATTTTAATCCTTTGTTTTTAATTTTCAAATAAGTTTACAAATATATTAGAATTAATATTTTAAATCAAATAATGATTTTTTCAATATTGCTGTTTTTTTGTCTGGTTTATTATCAACAAAAATATTAGAAACCTTTGCAAAACCTAAAGTTGTCATATTGAGTAAGTGAATGCGAACGAAGAAAATTCTCCTCTTACATTCGCCAACCAAGCATGGTCATTCTGATTCCGCCGTTTTTGGCGGAATCAGAATCTCAAAATTAGTATTTGAGCCGACGCAGGAAAGGAGATTCTTCTCCCGCGAGAGGCGGGATTCATAATGACACATTATATAGTTATGCAAAGCCCCCTTCTATTCGCTTTCCTCCATCTCTTTTTCTTCAAGCCAGCTTTGAGCGTCCAGCGCCGCCATACAGCCTGTTCCTGCTGCGGTTACAGCCTGCTGGTAGATTCTGTCGGCGACATCTCCGGCGGCAAAAACGCCTTCGATATTCGTTTTTGTCGAACCTTTTTCCGTTACAATGTATCCGTCGCTGTCGAGTTCGAGCTGGTCTTTGAAAACTTTGGTGTTCGGGACGTGCCCGATTGCGATAAAAATGCCGTCGGCTTCAATTTCTTCAGTTGAGCCGTCTTTTGTGTTTTCCAAAATAGCTCCGGTTACCATTTTCATTCCCATTTGGTCTTTGCCGAGAATTTCCTTAATTGTAGAATTAAGCTTGAACTTAATTTTCGGGTTTTTCTTGGCGCGTTCAATCATAATTCTCGACGCTCGGAATTCGTCCCTTCTGTGAATCACGGTAACTTCGGATGCAAATTTTGTAAGATAATTTGCCTCTTCCATTGCGGAATCGCCGCCGCCGACCACGAGAACTTTCAATCCTTTGTAGAAGAACCCGTCGCAAGTAGCGCACGCCGAAACCCCGTGACCTTTATATTCTTCTTCGCTCGGAATACCGAGGAACCTTGCGCTGGCTCCGGTTGCAACAATAACTGCATCGGCAAGATAAACTTCGCCGTCGT
>JALWEC010000362.1:2543-2833 GCA_027036655.1 Melioribacteraceae bacterium | reverse complement strand
ACAAGGTTCATATCAAATTCCATATTTTTTTTACCCGACGCAGCGTCCGATAAAATAAGCTCCCATTTCATTTTCTTATTGTTTCCAATCTCTAACTTCTTCCCTATTTATTCTTAACCGCATATACTTCAGCTTGTTACTCATAACTCATTACTGAGTTTCATCTTTTAACTATTCCGCGATTGCTTCTCTTTAAGAAACTCAAAATCTCTTCAACATTTTTATTTCCCGGAAAAGTTTCCGATAATTTCTCAGCTCCTTTTTCAATCGTTAATCCTGAATAAAAAAGA
>JALWEC010000362.1:0-2533 GCA_027036655.1 Melioribacteraceae bacterium | reverse complement strand
TCGGATAGCCGCCAACGAGAACGTAAGGAGGAACGTCCTGTACGACGCGGAACGCTCCGCCGACCATAACATACTTCCCGACTTTCGTAAATTGGTGAACCGGCGTCATTCCGCCTATAATCGTAAAATCATCTATTTCCACATGTCCAGCAATCTGAACTCCGTTGGCAAGAATCACCTCATTGCCGATAATGCAATCGTGCGCTACATGCGCGTAAGCCATCAGCAAACAGTTTGAACCAACCTTCGAAAAGCCCGTTTCAACCGTCCCGCGATGAAGAGTGGTAAATTCACGGATCGTAGTGTTATCTCCGACATAAAAATAAGTTTTTTCATCGGCAAATTTTAAGTCCTGCGGTTCGTTGGAAACGGAAGCTCCCTGAAAAACTTTAACGTTTTTCCCGATTCTTGCTCCATCGTAAATTACTGCATTGGGACCTATTGTAGTCCCTTCGCCGATTTCCACATCGTCGTGAATAACCGCATAAGGACCGACTTTAACGCTTTCTGCAAGCTCGGCTTTGCCGCTTACGATTGCAGTGGGATGAATATCGGGCATTATTTCATTTCCTTCTTTTCGACAGGTTCTTCACGATCAACAATGGCCGCCATTAATTCTGCTTCGCAAGCGAGAACGCCGTCAACATAGGCTTTTGCGTCAATCGTAACAATATTGCGCCTCTGCTTAATAAGCTTGGCTTCCATTACAAGCTGGTCGCCGGGGACAACCGTCTTGCGGAACTTGGCTTTATTTATTCCCATAAACAGAACCAGTTTGCTCGTAGGATCGAGATAAGAATTAAGAAGCAGAATTCCACCGGTTTGCGCCATTGCTTCTACGATTAAAACTCCCGGCATAACCGGCTGCCCGGGAAAGTGTCCTTCAAAAAACGGCTCGTTTGAAGTTACGGATTTAACTCCCACGACTCTCTTACCCATTTCCAAATCGATAATCTTATCAACGAGAAGAAAGGGATAACGGTGAGGCAGAATCCTCTTAATAGCGTTGATATCAAAAACAACGCCTTCTTTTTTAACAAACTGATACTTTTTAACTAACTTTTTCTGAAGATAGAGTTTTCTGATTTTTTTTGCGAACTCAACATTGGAGGCGTGCCCGGGTCGCGCCGCTAAAATCTGAGCTTTAACCGGAGCGCCAATCAACGCCATATCTCCAATCATATCAAGGAGTTTATGACGAACGGGCTCGTTCTTAAAACGAAGTGTTTTTTCGTTGATAAATCCGCTCGGTCCTAACTTCATTTCGGTTTTTATTCCGAGACGATTTCTGAGAGCGTCCAATTCATCCTGGTCAACTTGTTTATCGACAATAACAACAGCGTTATCAAGATTGCCTCCTTTAATCAAACCGGCGTCGGAAAGAGCTTCGACCTCGCTGAGAAAACAGAAAGTACGCGCCGGAGCAAACTCATCAACAAACTCAGACATATCAAATAAACCGGTGTGCTGGCTGCCTAAAGCGGGATTCATATAATCAACCATCACGGTCATTCTGAAACCGTCAAGAGGAAGCGCGACAATTTCGACGCCTTTTTCTTCGTCCTTAAAATGAACGGTATCTTCAATCACGAGATAATCCTTCGGCGCGTCCTGTTTTACGAGTCCGGCTTCGAGAAGTTTATCGACAAACGGTTTTGAGCTTCCGTCGAGAACCGGCGGTTCGATTCCGTTTATTTCAATTATTATATTGTCAATCTGCAAACCGGCGACCGCCGCAAGTACGTGCTCGACAGTATGAATTTTCACTTCGCCGAGTCCGAGAGTTGTACCGCGAGCAATATCAACTACATAATCCGCCAAAGCGGGGATTGTAACATCTTCCGCTAAATCAACTCTTTTAAAAACAATTCCGTGATTTTCAGGAGCCGGAACAAATCTCAGCGTACTTTTAACTCCCGTGTGCAAACCGTATCCCGAAATTGAGATTGGTTTTGCAATTGTATGTTGAAGTTCTAACATTCTAAATTTACCTTACTTTTTTTCATTGAGTTTTTGAGAAAGCTCGGCGACCAACTTTTCCAATTTGTTTATTCTTTCCGCGTATTTCGGCAGGTTCCGATGATGAGCTTCCAATTTGTGTGAAGTTTTGATTTCCTTAACGGGCGTTCCGAAATACATTCCCTGTTTAGTTATCGATTTTGATACTCCCGACTGCGCTGCGATAATAACTCTATCGACAATTTCAAGATGCCCCGCAATACCGACTTGCCCCGCGATAATCACATTTTTTCCGATTTTCGAGCTTCCGGAAATTCCACTCTGCCCCGACATTACAGTGTTTTCACCGATGTCCACATTGTGCGCTATCTGAACAAGATTATCAATTTTAACGCCCCTGCGGATAATCGTTGAACCGAGCGCCGCGCGGTCAACAGCGACGTTTGCTCCTAACTCAACATCATCTTCGATTACAACATTTCCGATTTGCGGAATTTTTGTGTAAACGCCTTTTTCGTCGGGGATAAAACCGAAACCGTCCGAGCCGATAACAACTCCCGGATGAAGAATCACG
>JALWEC010000361.1 GCA_027036655.1 Melioribacteraceae bacterium | reverse complement strand
ACCTAAAAGTAAGCGTTGTTGTAAGTCCGGGCTTAACGAGAACATTGGTAATTTTTACTTTTTGATAACCAATATAGGAGGCGACAATCGAATATTTTCCGGGAGAAATATTAAGGATTATGAAATGTCCATCGAGTCCGGTGCTTGCGCCAAGCCCTTCCCCCTGAACAATTACATTAACTCCGGGCAATGGATTTCCCGATTCGTCAAACACATTTCCCGCAATTTTTCCGGGTACTTGCGCAATTATTGTTACTTGAATTGCGAACAGAAATAAGAATAGCTTAATAAATTTTAACACGGCTTCACAAAGTTTTTATTGTTTAGCCATAAAATATATCAAAAGAAATGATAATGCAAATATAAAATTGGATTTTTTTGTCATTTAATATTAATAAGAAAATTTCTCGATTAAAGTTAAAACAAAAAAGGAAGCATTTCTGCTTCCTCTAATTTTGTTTTTGCGGAGAGGGCGGGATTTCCCGCCAACCGGCGGGACGGTACCCTGTTGAGAGTACGACGGTTTAGTGCCACGCAAAATGCGGTGTCAGCTACTCACCCGCTAATTAACTTCTTAAAAGCAATCCCGCCTTTGTAACTCTTTATTTTTCTTTCTCGCCGGAGCGCTTCTGTCTTTGAGGAATATTCTTCGGTGTAAATTATTTCCCAAGGAGTGTAGGACTTTGTGGATTTAACTTTTCCTTCATTATGTTCGGTTAGACGACGTAAAAGATTTCCAGTTGAGCCGACATAGTGCCTTCCGTTCTTCAAACTTTCAAGAATATAAACGTAATATAACATTATTGTCGCTACTCTTTTTTTCTAATAAAAAAAAAGCTGCAAAAATTAATTTGCAGCTTTTGCGGAGAGGGCGGGATTCGAACCCGCGGTACCCTGTTGAGAGTACGACGGTTTAGCAAACCGTTGGTTTCAGCCACTCACCCACCTCTCCGTGCGCAGCTGAATTTCAATACACAAAAATTATATTTACAATATAACGAATATTTCAAAGTTAAAAAAAGCCAGGCTCGGTTAACCTGGCTGAGGTGGGCAGAGACGGAATCGAACCGCCGACACAAGGATTTTCAGTCCTTTGCTCTACCGACTGAGCTATCTGCCCATTTCAAAAAAACTGAAGTTTAAATTTATATAATTCTTTTAAAAATACAAATCAAGAAATAAATTTTTCTTAATCTGGAATTATTGTTGTTCCGGATTCCCCGCTTCCGAGAGCGTTCGCTTCTGTGATTAACGCTTCAGCTCCACCGTTCTCGACAAATCCGATTGAGGCTTGTATCTTGGGCGCCATACTTCCCGCTGCAAAATGACCTTCGTTTAAATATTTTTTCGCTTCCGAAACGGTTATTCTGTCCAGCGCTTTCTGATTCGGTTTATTAAAATTAATATAAACCTTCGGAACATCCGTTAAAATGATAAATGTATCCGCCCCGATTTTTGAAGCGAGAAGCGAAGAAGCCAAATCCTTATCAATAACCGCTTCAACTCCCTGAACGTCTCCGTTTTCGTCAATAAACACCGGTACTCCGCCGCCCCCCGAAGCGATAACAATATTTCCGCCGCGGCTTAAAGTATCGACAAGTTCCTTGTTGAAAATATCAAGCGGTTTCGGTGAAGGAACTACGCGTCTCCAACCCCGCTTGCGCGGATCTTCCTTAAACAACCAATCGTTTGATTTTGCAAGAAGGTCGGCTTCTTCCTTTAAATAAAACGCTCCGACCGGCTTTGTGGGATTCTCAAATGCGGGGTCATTTTTATCGACAAGCACTTCTGTTATAAAAGTTACCACATTTTTTTGCAAATTATTTTTTCGAAGTACATTCAGCATCTGCCTCTCAATCATATAGCCTATTCCGCCCTGAGAATCTGCAACGCAAATATCCAAAGGCATGCGGGGAATTTTGTATTCCTTAAAACCGGCTTCGTTCCTCAAAAGAATATTCCCGACCTGAGGACCGTTTCCGTGTGTGATAATTAAATTATAATTTTCTTTCAGCAATGGAATAAGATTCTGACAAGTTTCAAATGTGTTTTTTTCCTGTTCCTTAATCGTACCTTTTTGATCGCCTCTTAACAAAGCGTTGCCTCCGAAGGCAACAACAGCAAGTTTGTTCATCAATAATATTCTCCGTATTTATTCATCTATTCTACAGTAACGCTCTTTGCAAGATTTCGCGGCTGATCCACGTTTAACCCTTTCATCACCGCAATATGATACGCCATTAACTGCAGCGGGATAACGGTTAGGATGGGCATAAGCATTTCATGCGTCCGCGGAATTTTCAGCGTGTAATCTGCAAGAGTTTCTATCTTCGTATCATTTTCGTCCGCAATGGCAAGCACTTTGCCGTCGCGCGCTTTAACTTCTTCAATGTTTCCGAGTACTTTCTCATAAACAGCATCCTGAGGCGCAATAAAAACGGTCGGCATGTTTTCATCAATCAGGGCGATTGGTCCGTGCTTCATTTCCGCCGCCGGATAGCCTTCCGCGTGAATGTAAGAAATTTCTTTCAACTTTAACGCGCCTTCCAAAGCGACTGGGAAATGGATTCCGCGCCCGAGATACAAAAAGTTTTTGGCATCTGCAAAATGAGCCGAAACGGATTTTATCAATTCGTTATGCTTAAGAATTTCTTCAACCTTTCCGGGAAGCGCATCTATTGCTTTTATTATTTCCTGACCTTGGACGACAGACATATTTTTCATTCTGGCAAGCAAAAGAGTAATTAAGCTTAATACCATTATCTGCGAAGTAAATGCTTTTGTGGAGGCTACCCCGATTTCCGGACCAGCGTGAATATAAACTCCGGCGTCGCTTGCCCGCGCAATTGAACTTCCTACCACGTTGACAATTCCGAGAACAAGAGCGCCCTTTCTTTTGGCTTCTTTAAGCGCAGCCAAAGTATCCGCCGTTTCACCGCTCTGCGAAATAAAAATAACCGTGTCATCCTTATCAATAATCGGGTTGCGGTAGCGGAACTCCGAAGCGTATTCCACTTCAACGGGAATTCCGGCGTAATTCTCAAATAAGTATTCTCCCACCAAAGCCGCATGCCACGATGTTCCGCAAGCTGAAATTATTATTCGCTTTGAATTTGCAAGTCTCTCCTCATAACCAATCAGTCCGCCAAGTTTAGCAATTCCTTCGGATAAAACCGTTCTTCCGCGCATTGTGTTACGAAGAGATTCCGGTTGCTCCATAATCTCCTTGAGCATAAAATGATCATAGCCGCTTTTGGTTATTTCGTCAATGTCCATATCAATCTCATTGACTTCCTTATTCAGCTTATGATTATCCAAAGTTTTAATTAAATAATCGTTACTTGTTATATATCCGATTTCCTTATCTTCGAGATAAATAACTTTCTTTGTATATTCGACAATGGCGTTAACATCCGATGCGATAAAGTTTTCTTTTTCTCCCAAACCGATTACAAGCGGAGAACCGTTTTTTGCCACAACAATTTTATCAGGCTCGTCTTTTGATAAAACGGCAATTCCGTAAGTTCCGTCAACCTTCAACAGCGCTTTTCTGACCGCTTCGAACAAGTTGCATTCATCTTTGCAATAGTAGTCAATCAGGTTAACAAGCGCTTCGGTGTCGGTCTCGCTTTCAAATTCATAACCTTTCTCAATCAGATATTCTTTTAATACGGAATAGTTTTCAATGATCCCATTATGAACAAGCAGAATCTTTTTGTTCATACTGAGATGAGGATGAGCGTTGATTTCATTGGGGATTCCGTGAGTCGCCCATCTTGTATGACCGATTCCGACTTCTCCGTGCAATCCGTCGCTATCGACTTTATTTTCCAGCACGGAAACTTTTCCTTTTGCTTTTACTATTCTCGGAGTCCCATCTTCAATAATACCAAGCCCCGCCGAATCGTACCCTCTGTATTCCAATCTTTTCAGACCGTTAATTAATATCGGCGCGCTGTTTTTTTCTCCAATGTAACCAACTATTCCACACATAAAACATTCCCGTTTTTATTTAAAAATTAAAATTAAATGTATGAAAAAATGAATAATTCTTACAAATGATTTTATTCCCGCGCTAAAACTCAGAAGCGCAATCCGCCAAGGAGGACAGAGCCCCAGAGGTTCAAAGAGTTTATGCATTTACGGGTTTAGAAGTTTAGTAATTTTTTTCAAGTCCGCGAAAATCATAAAAAATCTGTGTCATCCGTGTTCTATTTATTTTTGAGTTGATGATTGTTTAAAAAGATAATCTCAATTTTCTATTTTTTATGAAACAAACAAATCATAAATTTGAGAGAGTAAAAACAAACAAGAGGTTAAAATGAGAACCGGTTCAATAAAATACGTATTAACAATATTATTAACTTTTACATTAATCACATTCGGGCAATACAAACTCCCGCCGCTCCCTCAAGGAGTTTCCATTCACACGCTTGACAACGGTCTGCAAGTGCTTTTAATTGAAAATCACTCTCTGCCGATGGCGGGAATAAACACCGTGGTAAAAGTCGGCTCGGCATACGAAACATTTGCCACAAGCGGAATGAGCCACATGCTTGAACATCTTCTATTCAACGGAACAACTTCGATGACTCAGCGCGAACTCTACAACGCAGTCGATATGATTGGAGGCTACAACAACGCAAACACATCGGAGTATTACACAAACTTTATGATGGTTACTCCGGCTGACAAAATATACGAAGGGCTTAAAATTCAAGCCGATATGTTGTTCAACTCAACTCTGCCCGAGAAGAAATACCCTAAGGAAAAAGGAATTGTACTCGAAGAGATTAGCAAAACTTTAGCTAATCCCAATGAGCAGTTAGAGAGAAATATTTTATCTGTTCTATACAAAGGACACGCGCTGTCGCTTCCAACCTTGGGGACATACGAAACTATTGTTCACATGAAGCGAAACGACGTTTATAAGTTTTATAAAAACTACTACGTTCCCAACAATATGCTGGTAAGTATCATCGGGAATTTTAACACAAAAGAAATGCTGAAAAAACTGAACGACATTTACGGGAAGTATGCTCCTTCTACGGTCAAACGTCCGGCAATCAGCGGCTGGTCAACCGGATTTAACAAACCCGCAAACCATAACAATAACTCTTTAACATATAAATTTTACGACGGTAAATCTTTCCATTTGCAGATTGCTTATCCTCTGCCGGAAAATCTTCCTTCCGAATTTTATTCCATTCTTGAAGATAAATATTCTTCCGCAGCCGATAAAATCAAAGAGAAAATAAACGCCAAGTATAATCGCGCGGTTCAGCGTATCTCGGTAAATGTAAGGCAAACTCCCATTGCCGATCATCTTATGCTTGATTTTACAATCCCAAACGAGAAAGCGGCTTCGAAAATAATCGATTTTGTGCGGAAAGAACTCCCGGCTCTCAAATTTCACGTAACCCGTGATGAGATTCAATCAATGATTGCCGAGGAGAAAACTTCCTTCTTCAGAAATATTGAAAAGCCCCACATGTTCGGGATTTACAACGCTTACACAATTGCAGTTAAAGGATTTATGCTGATAATCGAAAAATATTCCGGCGAAAATTATCTAGCGGCAGCCGACGCAATTAACAATTTCACTCTTAATTCCAAACCGACAATAATAATGCAGATCCCGACTTTGGCGGTTCTTCCGAAACAAAATAACTCTAAAATAACCACGACTCTTTTTCCTTCCAAACGTGGAACGCCAACGCTGATAGTACGTACAAACAAACAGAGCCAACTTCTTGCCGTTCATTTTCTTCTCGGGCACAAAGCCGAGTATGAAGCAAGGTACGGAGACAATGCGGCTTACGTTTGGCACGAAGCGTTTGGCGAAAAAATAAGAACCGACGCAGCAAAACCGGACGCCGCAGAATTCGGTTTTGTTTTTACCGTTAACGACAATCCCTTTATCCCGATGGATAATATTTATCTCAGTCCGGAGTTCGGTTATATTCGCGCCGAAGGCTTGAGCGATAACGCAACCGAAGCGATAAATTTCTTAAAAAGGGAAATGCTGAATTTTAAACCGACCGAAAAAGAGTTTAAGGACGCTCTTACATCACTGAGACGTTCGCAGATGATGAAACACACAAACCGCGCGAAAGCGGAATTTAATTCTTTGCTCGACAGCGTAGTTTATAACGAAACCGCAAACAAAAATCATAAACAGCTTACGTACAAGTCGCTTCTCGAATTCGGCGAAAGATATTTTAATCCCGAAAATATGGTAGTCGCAGTAGTTTCCAAGGAGGATGGGAAATCGGTAAACGCCGCTTTTTCCGATTTCAGGAAAAGCGCACCTAAAGATATTATTACTACGCCGCCGAAAAACACAACTTTCAGAACGCTTGATTCGCCGATAACAATTACAAAAAACATTAATTCCCAAAGAGCTTATCTCTATTTCGGATTTCAAAAAGAAGTTCTTCCCGAAGAAAAAGCGCCGCTGAAAGTCCTTTCCTTAATACTAAACGACAAAATTGTTTTCGATATCAGAGAGACGCAAGGGTTAGCCTACAACATGGGTGCGGGCGTTGAAGTATTGGGCGACAAGGCAATGTTTTACATCAACATGGGAACGCGCGCCGAAAATGTCGATAAGCTCGTCAAGCAATTTCCCGATAAGTTTTCAACAGAGTATCTTGGAAAAATCACTCGCGACGAAATGACAAAACGGTTGAATATGTATCTCGGAAGGATGCTCTTCAGAAGACTTTCGAGCATCAATCAAGGATTTTATCTCTGTAAATCCTACTACTTCACAAAGGATTATTCTACGGATGAAAAATTTCTTAACGATTTGAAAAACGTGAAGTTAGAACAAGTTAAAAATGTAGCGGACAAATATTTGGAAGTTGAAAATCCTGTTTATATAATAGTTAAATAAGGTGATAAAGATGAAAAAGCTTCTTACGGTTATTTTGTTTTCGGTAACAACTTTTTTTGCTCAAACAAATATTATTCATCATGATATTGAAGCTACGGTTACCCCTAAAACATCCGAACTTTCCGTTGTAGATAAAATTACTGTTCCGCCCGGTATGTACGACTCCGATATTATATTCACATTAAACTCGGCGCTTAAAATCAATAGCGTTAAAAACGGCTCCGTAAGTTTAATCAAAACGGAGAAAGCGAGCGGCGAAATAGGAATGGATCATGATGCAAACGGAGTGGAGCAAAGTTTGAAGATAAACAAATATTTGCTTGAGCCTGAAAACGGGAAACATGAAATCACGATAAGTTACGCAGGCAAAATTCTTTCCGCGTTAGAACAAAGCGAAGAGAATTACCAGCGGGGTTTCAGTCAGTCGCCCGGAATTATTTCCGAGAAAGGGGTTTTCCTTTCCGGCTCAACCTACTGGATTCCGACAATCAAAAATAAACTTGTTTCGTTTACTTTAGAATCGCATTTCCCCGAAAATTGGAAGACCGTCAGTCAGGGAAAATCGCTCGACAAAAATTATTTGGGGTGGGAATGTAAATCGCCGCAGGAAGAAGTTTTTCTGATTGCCGCTAAATTTAATGTTTACAAAAAAGACGTTGGATCCGTAACCGCTTTTGCCTTTTTAAGAACGCCAGACGAAGCCCTTGCAGATAAGTATCTTGAGACGACGGCGCAATACTTGGAAATGTACCGCAATCTTTTGGGACCGTATCCCTATTCAAAATTTGCGCTTGTGGAAAACTTTTGGGAAACCGGTTACGGCATGCCTTCCTTTACGCTGCTCGGAGAAAAAATCATCCGCTTCCCTTTTATTCTTCATTCTTCCTACCCGCACGAGCTTCTTCATAACTGGTGGGGAAACAGCGTTTATGTAGATTTTTCAAAAGGGAACTGGTGCGAAGGAATTACGGCTTATATGGCGGATCACTTAATTAAGGAACAGCGCGGTAAAGGCGCCGATTACCGCCGCGCCGTTTTGCAGAGATTTACCGCGTACGTTAACGACAAAAACGATTTTCCTCCGTCGCAGTTTGAATCCCGCTACGACGGCGCTAGCGAAGCCATCGGCTACGGAAAAACTTTGATGATGTGGCACATGCTCCGTCAAATGGTTGGGGACGAGGCCTTTGTTAAAAGTTTCAGAAAGTTCTATATGAATTTTAAATTTAAGAAAGCTTCTTTTTACGACATCGAACATTCGTTTGAAGAAGTAACCGGAAAAGACTTGAGCTGGTTTTTCAAACAATGGATATTGCGCAAAGGCGCGCCCACATTGGAGCTGGGGAAAGTTAAGATTACAGAAAATTCAAAACAATATTCCGTAAACTTTCAACTTCTGCAGACACAAAACGAACCCGCCTTTAAAATGTACGTCCCGGTTTTCTTTATTACAGCCGGCAACAAATACGTAAAAAAAAGATTTCTGATGAAATCGAAATCGGATGATTTTAAAGTTACGCTAAACGCCGAACCGGTAAAAATACTGGTTGATCCGCAGTTCGACTGCTTCAGAAGATTGGACGCTAATGAAATTCCGCCCGCGCTTTCCAAAGCTTTCGGCGCGGGAAAAGTAACCGTCATACTTCCGTCAAATTCGGAATACTCGGGCGCCTACGGGAAAATTGCGGAGGCGTGGATTAAAAATAAATCCGGCAAAATTGTAACGGACAATAAAATCAGCGCTCTCCCCGATTCCGGAACGGTTTGGTTATTCGGCAGAAGGAACAAATTTATCGGCGCGTTCAACAAAGCGTTAAAAGTTTATAATTCCGAGGTGAAAAGCGACTCCGTGATAATCGGGAAAAACTCAAATTCATACGACGGAAAATCTTTCGTTATCGCGGTTAAAAATCCTAAGAACATTAAAAGCGCCCTTGTCTGGCTTGCTCTCGATAACCCTGATGCAGCCGACGGTTTAATCCGAAAACTTCCGCACTACGGCAAGTA
>JALWEC010000360.1 GCA_027036655.1 Melioribacteraceae bacterium | reverse complement strand
AAATTAAAATAAATTATAATCCGAATTTGGATTATCAAGTAATATTTGCAATTAATGAAATTTATTACTACTTTTTTAAAAAAGGAGATAATTAAAATAAAGAGGGAACAAAATGAAAAAATTTGCCTTTCTGTTCATCGTTATATCATTTAATGTTTTTGCGCAACAATTTACCGTCAAACAGCTAACCG
This sequence comes from Melioribacteraceae bacterium, assembly GCA_027036655.1. Lineage (GTDB taxonomy): Bacteria > Bacteroidota > Ignavibacteria > Ignavibacteriales > Melioribacteraceae > WGAL01. The sequence continues at coordinate 2,653 of JALWEC010000360.1, read as the reverse complement.
ATTTTGATTTCGACATCCACAATCCTACATTTATACAATCATTAGGATGGTTCTATTCGCCCGACGATACCGTTGAGAAACTCTTTTTTGAAGTGCATAAAAATGATTCGAGCAACATTGCGGGACTTAAATATGATCTTCAAAACGACTCTTTTATTAACCTGAAATATTTTACTCACGACGGATTCGTCAATAAAAATCCGAGAGTTGTAAGTAACTTTGACGGTTACCCGATAATTTTAGCTTGGGAAACTAACAGAAACGGAAATTTCGATATCGCTTATGTTATCAAAGATTATAACGGTGATTGGAGCGAAGTTAAATTTCTGACTAACACTCCCGAAGATGAAACTCAGATGAGTTTAATTCAATCGTGCGAAAATTATGCTATTTTTAAGAGAGAAAACGCAATAGTCGTCGAATCGGTTACCGATACCGAATCAGCCGAAGACACGGTATTTTTGGGAGACGAGAATATTTCATATTCAGTTCCGGGCGGAGGCTGCGACGTTCAACTAATTGTTTTTGCAATAAAAATCGTTGACGGAAATAAAGAACTGGTTTACAGAATCAAATTCGGCGATTCTTGGTCGGAAGTTTACGATGTTCCCAAATATGCAGGTGAGCCGGGAAATCCGGTATATTATTCTTTCAGAAATATTGCCTACGAAACTGAACATAACGGCAAAAGCGCCATTTATCAGATACATTTCGATTTCGATTACTGGAACTTAAATTATCACGATTATTTGTTAGCAGATTCTTCCTATTCCTATTCCGATTTCAAAACGATGACTGTGGATATTCCCACTTCTAAAAAAAATTATTGGGAGTTTCCATACATAGTACGAAAGAGTTTGAATGAAAAAACTTTTGTGGAGACAATACTTTTTGCTCAAAACGGCTATGGCGAAGTAACCGATACAACACTTCCCGTTGGCATAGACAATCCGGAGCCTAATGTGGGAACTGTAGGAATAGATGGCTATTTTCACGTAAATTATTCCGTTTGGGTTGATTCCGCAAACGGGCGCAGAAATCTTTTTGGGATAAAACAATACGGCGTTTATACGAGCGTTGATGATAATCCGGTAAAACCGGAAAATTTTGTTCTTTCCCAAAATTACCCGAATCCGTTTTCCGCCAAAGGCGAACCAACAACAATCAGTTACATCATTGCGAGGAGTCCCGATATATCGGGAACGCGGCAATCTGCCGGATTGTTAGTTCAACTCAAAGTTTACGACGCACTCGGACGTGAAGTTGCAACGCTTGTAAACAAAGCGCAGTCCCCGGGAGGTTACTCGGTAAAGTTCAACGCCGAAAATCTTCCGAGCGGAATTTACTTCTACACTTTGCACGCGGGTAAGTTTGTACAGACAAAAAAAATGATTTTGATGAAGTAGTTTTTACGCTAAACACGAAACCTATTTCCTTTAACATTCTTCTTTTGTTTTTTCTTAGAATGTTAGAGAGGTTAATGGGACGTAAAACGAAAGAAGTTAAAAGAGAAACAAAAATCGGATTATCCGCTTATCCGTTCCATTAAATTGTTGCCGAGTGCAATTATTTCAACAATAATTTGATGTCTATTTTATCCGCCGGGCTTTTAATTTTATTAATTGAATAGGAGGAAACATGAGTATAAATTTGGGTTGTTTCCAATCTTTTATGACCGAGTAATTCTTGTATGTATCTGATATCGGTTCCGTCGTCCAAAAGATGCGTTGCAAAACTGTGCCGCAGTGTGTGAACAGTAGCTTTCTTTTTTATTCCGGCTTTGTTTAACGCACGTTTAAAAACGGACTGAACACTTTTAGGGCTGTATTTTCCTCCGTTCTGCCCTTCAATAATATATTTTTGAGGTTTATATTTATTGTAATATTTACGCAATAAATCCAATACATTTTCAGAGAGCATAACATATCTGTCCTTTTTTCCCTTTGCACCTCTAATGTGAATTTTCATCGTTTCGGAATCGATATCGCCAAGTTCCAAATTTAACAGTTCTCCCAAACGCAAACCGGCAGAATAAATTAAAACCAAAATTGTTTTGTGCTTAAGATTGCCGGTTACTTTTAATATTTTAGAAATATCATTAATCGAAAGAACGGTAGGTAATACGGTTGGTTTACGGAATTTTACATCTAACGCTTTGGGAATAGGTTTATTTAAAACTTTTGCATAAAGATAGCTTATACTTGCAACTACGTGCTTCATAGATGAATATGAATAATTCTTTTCGGTCTTGCAATAGTATAAATAATTCTGAATATCCGAATCGTCAATTTTAGTTTTTTCTAATTTGGAAACATAATCCAGAAAAAGTTTGACTGCTGAAAAATATGTTTTTTGTGTTTGCTCCGAGTAATTTTCTATTGCAATCTGCTTTTGAAATTTATTTAATATTTCTTGCCTTTTCATACATTTAATAATATTTTGCGTAATAAACGAATAATAATTTAACATATATTCCCGATAAACGCAATGCGTTTATCGGGAATGTTATGCATAAGGCAAATAAGATTCTAAGAATTGTTATTATAATTAAGTAAAATGGATAACAAAATGACTAATGAAGAAAAAAGAAAATTTGCAATTGAGGAGTTAAATAAGTGGGGCAAACATATTGATAATTTTTTTTGGCAAATTT
>JALWEC010000359.1 GCA_027036655.1 Melioribacteraceae bacterium | reverse complement strand
CCTTCCTCGATATTATTTACCGTTGCCGAAGTATCTACTTGGATTTTATTAATCATATCGGCAATTTCTTTTGTGGCGGTGCTTGTTCTTTCGGCAAGTTTACGGACTTCGTCGGCAACTACCGCAAAACCGCGTCCCTGCTCGCCTGCCCGCGCCGCTTCGATTGCCGCATTCAGAGCGAGTAAGTTGGTCTGGTCGGCAATCTCGTCAATTACTTTAATAATTTCGCCGATCTTGTCGCTGTTCTGTCCCAACTCTTTGACGGATTCGGTTGCTATGTTAAAGACTTCCGCTATTTCATAAATATCCCGCGATGTTACCGACATTATTTCGCCGCCGTTTTTTGCGACTTCGCCGGCTTCATGAACTTTGTTGTAAGAGTTTTCAATCATCGACGCGCTTTCCTGGAACGAAGCGAGCATCTCATTTGTCGCGCTTCCCAACTGCGAAGCTTGAGCGGCTTGTTCCTGAGTTCCCGCCGCCATTTCTTCGGCGCTCGCTGAAATTTCAGCGCTTGCGCTTGCCGTGGCGTCCACGGAATCAATTACCGCTATAATCATCTTTCTAACATTATTTACTACAATGTTAAAGCCTTCAAATAAATCGGCAAGTTCTTGGTCCGAACTGTAATTTAATTGAACGGAAAAGTTTCCTTTTGAAAGTTTTTCCATTCCCCGATTGATTATTTTAACTTCATTTTCAAGTTTAATACGTTTTTCTTCAGCTTTCTTCACCGCTTCGTCAACTTTCTTCTGTACGGAATTTTTTTCCGCTATCAGCTCTTCTCTTGAACGTTTAATGTTACTTATCATTACGTTAAAGCTTTCGGCTACTTGACCTATTTCATCCTTATGCGTAATCGGGATTTGGAAATCTACGTCGCCACGAGCTATTTTATCGGCAAAATCTTTCAATAATATTATGCGATCGACGATTTGCTTTTTCAAGTAAAATAAAATAATAAAAAATAGGATTATTGATATAACGCCGTAAATCAGCTGTATTGTAATTAGTTTTGTAGTTTTCGCGTCTGAGTGTTTTTGATATAATCCGACGACATAATTCATCTTTTTTAGTAGCGGAACATTATTTTTATAAACATAATCCATCGCCTTTTTAACCTGTTCCGGATCGTTAGAGTTTATTATTGTTTCGATTGATTTTTTGAAAGGCGACCACAAATCGGATACAACTTTTAGTCCTTTTACTATGTCTGGCGATTCGGCTTTAGGAAGACCGAGTCTTTCATTTCCGTCAATAAGTCCGTTTAATACGGTTTGAAAGCTATTAACAGTTTTTTGAAGGGTGTTTTTGTCTTCTTTTCCGGTAAGCACTCCTATGGCTTCTTTCGTCATTTTCTGTGTTAGCATTCTTTGTTTACCGGACAAATTAATCACGGTTGCATCCGCTTTTTGGGATTGGGTAATCCAATAAGTAGTTCCGATAAACAAAAAAACATAAAAAAGGAAAGAAAATAAAATAATTGTTAATGTTATTTTGATTGAACTAAACATATTTTGCTCCTAAAGTTATATTCTCGATACCTATTATCGTAGAAAATCTTAAAAAGTTAATCGGTTTATTATAAATTTCTTTCATTTTTTTTGTTGGTTGATAATATGGGGGAATACTGATTTTTACAGAATTTTCAATAAATTTATGCCAATATTGTAGAGTGGATTGCTTAACGTAGCGGGCAATCTGCTTGGTTAAAAAACTATGAGTAAGCACATCTACAAACCCTACTATTGCTATTGTGAGCTAACTCGCGTAGTCGGATTGGCTTGTAATCTCTAAGTATCGCTCCGTGGAAGCAAATTTTTGTAAAATGAGTCCTCAATCATAAGTTCCGTAGGAGCGGCACTTCAATGCACACGCGCTAATCATTGTGTCTTGTATCGCTCCTATGAAGCAGAACTTAAATCGTATAGTCAATATTTTTACCTTAAAATTATCATTGAACAATTTTTCAATAGGGGATTTCGGATTATAAACATTTCAATCCGAAGGGATTTAGAAAAAACTAAAAGTTGGATTGCTGCAGTCCGACCCTTACCCAAAAACAGTTGAGGCAAGATTCGCTTCATTCAGAATTTACTCCGACTGCCTTTCGTTGGAGTAACATATAAATTGGGTTGTACAAAGCCTTCCCTTATCTAATTTTGACTCAAAGCGATTCCCAATCATCAAGATTTGCTGCTGTATCTTGCGCAATCCGATTATAAAAACAAAATAATTTTATTTTTCTTGCAGAAAATAGTTAATTTTGAGAAAGCGATGGAGTTCGCTTTAACTATTCCCGGCGCGGAATTAATAACTCCTACAAAACGGAATTATTAATTATTGTCTCAAAAAGAGGATTATATGGAAAACAATGTTTCCCTTTCGCAGCAGCTTTCCGAAATCACCGACGCCCTGGATGGATTTTTAACGCCAAGATTAAAAAACGATATTTCAGAACTCGATGAAAAAGTTAAAGGAGATAAGTTTTATCTTGTCGTACTCGGTTTATTTAAGCGGGGAAAATCATCTTTTATAAACTCGATTCTTGAAAGCAATGTTGTCCCTACCGGAGTAATTCCCCTTACCGCAATCATTACATTTATTGAATATGCTGAAAATCCGTCGGCGAAAATTTATTTTGAAGATAACGGAACAAAGGAAGTTTCAGTTGAGGAAGTTGCCGATTATGTAGCCGAAGAAAAAAATCCCAATAATGAAAAAGGGGTTCTGAAAGTTGTAATTTACACTCCTAATCCGCTTCTTAAAAAAATTGTTTTGATTGACACTCCCGGAGTCGGTTCTTCCCTCGAGCATAACACCGAAGCTACATTGCGTTTTGTGGATAAAATC
>JALWEC010000358.1 GCA_027036655.1 Melioribacteraceae bacterium | reverse complement strand
TAACCGCCCGAGACTTTACGCGCCGTTTTACAATTTTGCTTCTGCCGCAGGCATTAAATATAGTGTTGACGTTACGAAGCCTGAAAACCATCGAATCAATATTATTTCACTTGCGGACGGCAAACCCTTTGATATGAATAAATTTTATACGGTTGCGATAAATTCTTATCGGGGTAACGGCGGCGGCGGACATCTCGTGCGCGGAGCCGGAATTCCTCACGACAGTTTATCAAGCCGGATTGTTAAATCAACCGACAGGGATTTACGATTTTTAATGATGAAATGGATTGAGAAAACCGGAAAAGTTACTCCGCCGTTTTTCGGCAATTGGAAAATAATTCCCGAAAAATATGCCGAAAAAGGAAAGCTAACGGATTACAAATTATTATTTGGACAAATTAATTAAGAGGTTGTAATGAAAAAATTATCTCTATTTTTTCTTGTTTTTATTTTCTCACAATCGCTTTTTGCGCAGGAATCGATTTTTGTTTCCCGCGAAGTGAAAGAATCAATAAAAAAAGGAGTCCGGACTTTAGACGGCGTCCCCGGAAAAAACTATTGGCAAAATCATTCGATTTATAAAATCAACGCTTCTGTTGACGTTGAAAAATCAGTTCTTTCCGGAGATGAAAGCATTACTTATTTTAATGATTCTCCCGACACACTGAACAGCTTGGTTATGCGCCTTTATCCCGACTTCCTGAAAAAAGGAGCGACGCGCGATTTTTATTTCGGTACATCGGGATTTTTGCCGCCGGTGAATATTAAGTACATTAAAATTAACGGTACGGAGTACGATGTTTCCGATACCAGCAAATCGGTGCGGCGCGGCTCGACGAATATGTTTATTAAATTAAAATCAGCTCTTTTACCTAAAAGCAAGGCGGAATTGGAAGTTGGCTGGTCCTTTATTATTCCGCAGAAGCATCCGATGAGAATGGGCAACAAAGGCAACGGAGATATGTTTATCGCCTATTGGTATCCGCAAATGGCTGTGTACGACGATATTCTCGGCTGGGATAAAATTGATTACCAGGGAATCGTGGAATTTTATAACGATTTTTCCGATTACGACGTGAATATTACTTTACCGAAAAATACGGTTATGTGGGCAACTGGAGTTTTGCAGAATCCTAAGGAAGTGCTTCAGCCGGGAATTGTTGCAAAATTGAACAAAGCAAAGAAATCTGAAAAAGTAGTTAGAATTATTACGGAAGAAGATAGAAAAAAAGGAAATGTTACTCAGGATAAAGAGAAGCTAACTTGGAATTTTAAGGCAAAACACGTTCCCGATTTTTCCTTTGCAATCAGCGACAGCTACCTTTGGGACGGAAGAGCGGTGGTTACTGATTCCACAGCATCGGGCGTAAAAACCACATTTGTTCAAGCGGCGTATAATCCGGGAACGCCTCACTTTGAAGACGCCGCTCAGATTGGAGCGGAATCAATTTATTACTTGTCGCACGAACTTCCCGGTTATCCGTTTCCATATCCCGAAATGACTTCGGTAGGAAGCCGCGGAGGAGGCGGAATGGAAACTCCGATGATGGCAAACGACGGCGCGCCTAAGAGCTATTCCAGCTTTGTCGGACTAATTTTCCATGAGATTTCCCACACATATTTTCCTTTCTTTATGGGAACAAATGAAAGAACTTACGCATGGATGGACGAAGGTTGGGCGACATTTTTTACACGGGAAGTAACCGAGCGTTACCAGAAAGACGTTAAATTTAAGTATTGGCAGCGAATGGTAAAATCCTACGAAGATGGTTCAGGATATATGCTCGACGTTCCTCTGATGGTTCCTTCGTTTTCCGTAAAGGGAGGATTTCCGCGGGTTACATTTTACCGTCGTCCCGGCTGCGCCTATATGGAATTGATGAAAATGATGGGACGGAAAAATTTCAAAAAAGCTCTGCTGAATTACATTAACGCGTGGAACGGGAAACATCCGATTCCGATAGACTTCTTTACGAGTTTTAATTCTTCGGCAAATGAAGATTTAGCTTGGTTTTGGAATCCGTGGTTTTATGAGTTCGGCGTTCCCGATTTGGCGATTGAAAGCGTAAAGCAAAAGGGCGACAAAGGATTTGTAACCATAAAAAAGGTTGGCAAAATTCCAACTGGAATTTGGTTTAAGGTTGATTTTGCAGATGGAACAAGCAAGGAGTTTAACTACACGATTAAAACTTGGAAGAATAAAAAGACTGAAACATTCACGATTAACGCTCCGGCGACAATCACTAAAGTCGAACTTGGAAATAATTTAATTCCCGATGTGAATAAAACGAACAACATTTGGGAAACGAAGAAGTAATTTTCCGCATAGACCTTGGATGTTTAGAAAACTTCCAAGGTTTTTTCAATAAAAATTACGAAGATCGCAGTGTGGAAGAACAGTTTCAGAAAAAGTTTGCTATGAAAATTTGATTTAATAAAAAATATTTTGATAAATGAAAAAATATATTTAACATTGCAATATGAATTTTGAAAGAAAAAATAACGCAAACAATATTACTACTTGGTGGTGGTGGAACGGTATGCTTCCGCTATCCTAAAGTTAATAAATAATTTTTAACAGAGCCGTGGATAGTCGGAAGACGATTCACGGCTTTTCCATTTTAAAGCCGTGTAAAAAACACGGCTTTTTTATTTTTAACAAAATCAAAAAAGGAGTTACAAATGGACAACAAAATTTACTTATCAGCAAAAGAAATGCCGAAGCAGTACTACAATATTCTTCCCGATTTGCCTTCGCCGCTCGCGATGCCTTTAAATCCCGCAACGCAGGAGCCGATTTCGCCGGAAGACTTATCCGCTATTTTTCCGATGGAATTAATCGAGCAGGAAATGAGTCGGGAAAGG
>JALWEC010000357.1 GCA_027036655.1 Melioribacteraceae bacterium | reverse complement strand
TAACGGAGAATATAGATTTTAATATTGCTGGACAATTCTTTAATGGGGATAGCGGGACTGAATTCGGGCAAATCGGAAGTTTTTTGTTTTCTCAATTGAAGTGGAATTTCTAACAAAAAAGCTCCCATAAGGAGCATTTCTTAATTTTTATGATGAGCAATCATCTCTTCGTTTTTGGCAAGCATTTCGTCATATTCATGGGCGACTTCCCCAACCGTCTTGCTTGAAATTAAGTTGTAAATCTTATCTCTTAATTCGTTCCATTCTTCGTGGAGCGGACAGGGATTTTCATCGGAGCATTCTTTCAATCCTGTAATACAGGTTAAGGTTATAACCGGACCTTCGATTCTCTCGACAATTTCGAGGATTGAACTATCGAGCGCGAGCTGAGTAATTCTGAATCCGCCGCCTCTTCCTTTGAATGAATCAACAAAACCGTATTTTGCCATTCTCTGGAGAATCTTAGCCAAATAATGTGAAGGAATATCTTCAACTTTTGCTATTTCAGAAGACATAGCCAGCTCATCTTTCGGAAAACGGGCAAGATATAATATCGCTCTAATTGCATATTCGCCGGTTTTGGAATAAATCATGTTTCCTCTAAACTTTAATTATTTACAAAAGATACAAACATCTTAATAAAGATAAGAAAAAAGAGATGTATCTGTCAAGTTTATCAAATGAAAAAAGTTTCGTCCTCTTTTTTTAATAGTACGGTTCGGTTGGAAGCAGTTGTGATTTCATTCGAAAAGTTCCCAAAAAGCTCTTGTTCCATTAAAAATGTGATTTTCGGTTTCTTCTCAAAAGTGTTTTCTTTTATTATCGCATTGTACTTTTGAAGAAAATGATGCGCGTTTTTCGTTTGGCTGAAGTCGAAAATAATCGATGCTTTGATGAATTCTTTCAATTCTATTTTATCGGCGTTTTCAAGCGTTTCCAAACCCGACCTGTAGTATGCTTTCCCGAGCGGACCGACGCCGAGTTTTTTTCCGCCGAAATATCTTATCGAGACAACAAGTACATTTGTTAAATTAAAATGATTAATTGAGTTCAGCAGTCTGATTCCCGCCGTGCCTGATGGCTCTCCGTCGTCCGAATATTTCTCAAAATCGGGATTAATTTTGTACGCGAAACAATGGTGGGTTGCGTCGTAATACTTTTTTCGTATCTCGCTTAATATCTTTTCCGCATCATTTTCGGAATCAACGCGAAATGCTTTCCCGATAAAAAGGGACTCTTTTTCCTTAAATTTTGATTCGGCGGAATTTTTTATTGTAATTATTTTCATAAATTATTAAAATTTAATAAATTAGAGCGATTTTCAAATTGAATTTGTTCCACTATTTCTCTATTTTTCTAAACCTAAAATTAATGATTTTATGATAAATCTTGCAGTTTTTGTTTCAGGAAGAGGTTCAAACCTTCGCGCTTTGTACGAAAAGTTTATTGTCGGTGAAAGTTACCCGAAAATCAAGTTTGTTATAGGCAATAAATCAAACTGCCCCGCATTGGATTTTGCCCGTGAAAAAGGAATTCAGACTTTAATTGTTTCAAAAACCTCTTCCGAAAAATCTATTTCATACAAGGAATTAGCGGGAACATTAAACAATAATAATATTTCCATAGTTGTTCTCGCAGGGTTTTTGAAAAAAATCCCCGATGATTTTATAGATGAGTTTAATGGAAAAATTATAAATATTCATCCGGCGCTTCTTCCGAGATACGGAGGAAAAGGGATGTACGGAATGAATGTTCACAAAGCGGTTTTTGAAAACGGAGATAAGTTTTCCGGAGCTACAGTACATTTTGTAGATAAAATTTACGATCACGGAGAAATTATCGCTCAGCAAAAAGTCCGAGTTGACGATGCCGCTTCTCCCGAAGAAATTGCCGGTAAAGTTTTGGAAATAGAGCATCTGCTTTTACCTGAAACCGTTTTAAAAATTGCGGAGCAGATAATCTCGGAAAAAGGATTAGTATGAAAAACAAATATGCTCTTTTAAGCGTTTCCGATAAAACGGGAATTAAAGAACTATCGGAAAATTTAATTGCAGCCGGTTATTCGATTATTTCAACCGGAGGGACCGCGAAGCGGCTTAAAGAATTCGGACTGGAACCGGTTGAGGTTAAAGATTTTGCCCGATTCCCTGAAATTTTCGACGGGAGAGTAAAGACTTTGCAGCCCGAAATTTTCGGCGGAATTTTGATGCGGAGAGATTCGGAGAAAGATATTTTAGAAGCGGAGAAAAATAACATATCGGCAATTGACGTAGTTTGCGTGAATCTTTATCCTTTTCCTCAAGTAGTAAAGAAATCCGACGCCACATTGCAAGATAAAATTGAAAATATTGATATCGGCGGACCAAGTTTAATTCGCGCCGCGGCAAAAAATTATAAATTTGTTTCAGTTCTGACTTCGCCTGAGCAATACAATGAGTTTGCCGAAAAATTGGCTTCCGGAAATCTGTCTCTTAACTTCAGAGAAAAACTTGCCGCCGAAGCTTTTGCACACACTGCAAAGTACGACGCTGTAATAGCGGATTTTTTTGAGGAAAATTTTTTGGGAGAGAAAAAGAATTTTCGCCTGAATTTTCCGTTAACCCGCAAACTCAGATACGGAGAAAATCCGCATCAGCAGGCGTTTATTTACGGCGAGTTTGAAAATTATTTTGATATTTTGCACGGCAAGGAATTATCTTACAATAACATAATTGATTTGATTGCCGCGGTAAATTTGTCGGAAGAGTTGGGGAAAAATGCAGTTGCAATTATTAAACATACAAATCCCGCGGGGGCGGCGTTGAGGAATACGGTTTTTGAATCTTATCTCGCGGCGCTATCGGGCGATCCGGTTTCGTCATTCGGAGGAATTGTTTCGG
>JALWEC010000356.1 GCA_027036655.1 Melioribacteraceae bacterium | reverse complement strand
AATTTAAGCATCGGACGGGAAGCGCCAATAATTGTTCTGTTTTCAAAATGTTCCAGCCGCCGCTTTAAGTGAACATTTTCGTCCTGAACTTTTTTGAACTTACGAATATGATTAAGAGTAGTAAGCAGTTTATCGGGCGAGAACGGTTTTATCAGATAATCATACGCTCCCAACTTTAACGCTTCGACCGCAGTTTCCACCGAAGCGTAAGCCGTCATTACAATTACCTTGCACTCAGGCTGCAGATTAGCCGCTTCTTTCAGCAGCTCAAGCCCGCCTATTTTCGGCAACCTTAAATCCGTTATGATTATCTCAAACTTCTCGGATTTAATTTTTTCCAATCCTTCAATGCCAGTTTCGCAGCTTACAACTCTGTACCCCTCGTCTGCAAGAGTGTTTGCAAGCGTTATCCGCGTTATCTTTTCGTCTTCAACTAATAATAATTTCATTTTATTCCGGAATAATTATTCTAAATAGAGAACCTTTTCCTTTCTTACTTTCCACTTCAATCGTACCGCCCATATTGGCGATTATTCCCAAACTTACCGACAATCCGAGTCCGGTGCCTTGTCCCGGTTCTTTGCTTGTGTAAAAGGGATCAAAGATTTTTTCAATTTCTGTTTCCTCAATTCCTTCGCCGTTATCCGAGATTTCAACAACAACATTTTTTGATTCTTTTTCCGTAATAATCTCGATTCTTCCTTCCTCGCCAACGGCATCGAGCGCGTTAATAATAATGTTCATAAGCACTTCCTGAAAAAGCTGAGAATCGGCTTCGACCGAAATTTTTCCGTTTTTATAGTTCTTAATTATCTCAACATTTTTACGGACAATTTTATAATCAAGAAGAGAAATTACCTTTTCTATATTTTCATTAATGTCAATCCTTTCAATGCTTTCCCCCTTCTGCCTCGCAAACCCAAGCAGCTTTTTTACGATAAATTCAATATTGGTAATCCCTTCATTTATTAACTCCATATATTCTTCATTCTGTTTTACATTCTCGGGATTTTTTTCAATCGAGTAAAGACAGCTTCGTATTCCGTTAAGAGGATTATTTATTTCGTGAGCAACTCCGGATGCCAATCGTCCGATTGACGCAAGTTTTTCGGCTTGATATATCTGCTTCTGCGCGTTAATCAGTTCTTCTTTCGAGCGTTGCAGCCGCGTTCGCATCTCTTCAAATTTGGAAAAAAGGAATTGCGTTTCATTTGTTTTGGGCGCCGAGGTTTCCGTCTGTTCAATATCCAAATCGAGATTCTCCAGAATCACAATCAGTTCGTTTAACGCCTTTGTCAGCCGCGCGCTTATCAGAAACAGCACGAGCAAAGCGCCGAGAATTACGAGAAGAGTTGATAGCGAAAGCATATAAAAAAGATCTCTTATTTTTGCTTCCAATCTTTTTGCGCTTATTCCCACTTTCATTACGCCCCACTTTTTCCCCGCAATGCGAAGGGGATAAACCGTTTCAATAATTTTTCCGTACTCTTTATCGGTAATAAACGCCGAGATTAGTTTATCTGTTTTATCAATCGCCAAATCAAGCGAATCTTTTTCAAAACCGTTTACTTTTCTCCAATCCGTATGTGCTATTATTTTGTTCCGGTCGTTTAATATTTTGATGAACTTAATATTTGAGTCTTCCGATTTATATTGATTAATAAGCGAACCAAGCTCTTCTTCAATCCGGAAAGATTCCGTTTCGTTTCTAATGAACTCCTTAATCACAGGAATTGCAAACGCCTTTGAAATATCTTCCGCGCTTTGAATGGCGTTATCCAGCATCAATGTACGCCAACTGAAAAGAATAATCGCCGAAGCGGCAAGCATAATAATTGTGATTAAAGATCCGGTAAAAAGCAGAATCCGAGTTCTTAACGTAAAATGTGATTTCGGGAAAAGAGTCATGTTATTTCTCCCCGAGAATCATTTTTTTTATTTCGAGATAATCCTTGTTTTCCGCTTTTGTAAAACCGTTAGAAAATTCCGGGTCCCAGTTTTTTACCGACGAATCCCTCTTCGCGCTCAGGAGGGCGTTCACTAATATTTTAACTTTTTCTTTATCGCTCTTTTTTGAAATCACAATCGGCGAACCCGGAATTGGTCCCGAGTAAAGAATGGCTTTAATCCCTTTCCCGATATATTCATTCGCAACTCTATCCTTTACGACTCCCGCGTCAAAATTTCCCATCAACACTTGTTTTGCAACCGAGTTATGATAATGAAAATGCTTGATCTCCTTCAGCCAAGAAATATTAAATCCCGATTTCTTAAATTCTATTTTCTGCAGCCAATTCCCCGAGAAAGCAAGAGGCGAAGGAAGCGCAAGTTTTTTCCCTTTCAAATCATTTATCGTGCGAATATCGGAATTTGTTTTTACAATCAGCGCGGAACGAAAATAAGGTTTCCCGTTCGAGTTCAAAGGTTTAAGTACTGCGCGTAAATTATTCCCATCCATATTTGTAACAAACAAATACGTGCCGAGAAATGCGGCGGTAACTTCTCCCTTTTTTAATTGCGAAATCGTTTGGTCGTAGGACGAACTCAATTTTAACTCAAAAAGATATTTACTTCTTCTCGAAAGAAAATCCATTATCGGCTGATAACCTTGAAAAATTTTTTCGGGAGTATATCTCGAAATAACGCCTACAAATACCGTGTCGGAATAGTTTTTCTCCGCTCGCTCCTTTAACGCCGGCATCTTAAATCCTCGGTCAAAATTCGTAATACTTTGAAAAACAAAAAATGCCGCCGCTGAAAAAATCAGTAGAATAATAAAAATCAAAACAAGTATTTTGGCATACGAGCGCAAAACCGCCTCTGTTATTAATGAAAAAATTGTTAGAAATCTTTGCAAAACATAGAACTGTCATATTGAGTC
>JALWEC010000355.1 GCA_027036655.1 Melioribacteraceae bacterium | reverse complement strand
GCGTTTACTTCGGTTAAAAACGCCGGCGGAAAGTTTGTAATCGCCAAAGCTACGGAAAAAATAAATTCACTTCTAGTAATGACCAAACTTATCACAATTTTCGATCACTACGAATCAATCGAAGACGCAATTAACAGTTTTAAAACAGAATAAACCGGAGAAGCAATGAGCGTAACCGTTTTAGTCGGAAGCCAGTGGGGCGATGAAGGTAAAGGCAAAGTAGTTGATATTTTAAGCGCGCGATATAAAATCGTCGCCCGTTATCAAGGCGGAGCTAATGCGGGGCACACGATAAAAATCGGCAACGAGCAGATTGTTCTTCATCTGATCCCTTCCGGCATTCTGCGTCCTGACGTAACCTGCGTTATCGGAAACGGCGTGGTTGTTGATCCGAACGCTTTGCTCAATGAAATAGAATTTCTGGAATCAATCGGAATTGATATTCGCGGCAGACTTTTAATCAGCCATAACGCTCATTTGATAATGCCTTATCATAAATTGATTGATTCCTTGAATGAACAGGGAAAGGATAAAATCGGGACGACCGGAAAAGGAATCGGTCCTTGCTATTACGATAAGTACGCGCGTAAAGGAATCCGGATTCAGGATTTACTGAATAAAGATGAACTGGTCAGGAAAATCAGAGCAAACCTTGATGAAAAGAACATTCTCCTTAAAAAGGTTTACGAAAGGGAAACTCTCGATGTTGATAAAATCATAGATGAATATCTTGAGTTTGACGAAAGAATCGATCCCTACATTAAAGATACGGCTACGTTTCTGAATAAAGCCATTGACGGGGGACAATCCGTCCTTTTTGAAGGCGCGCAGGGCGCTTTGCTCGATATTGATTTCGGCACTTATCCTTACGTTACAAGTTCCAATCCTACTGCGGGGGGAGCTTCTACCGGAACCGGAGTGCCGCCGACAAAAATCGGCTCGGTTTTCGGAATTGTGAAAGCGTACATTACGAGAGTCGGCAACGGCCCTTTCCCGACTGAGTTGTTCAATGAAGAGGGGAAAAAATTGCAGGAAGTCGGAGCCGAATTTGGCGCTACAACCGGACGACCACGTCGCTGCGGCTGGTTTGACGCTTTTCTCACAAGCTATTCCGTGATGATTAACGGAATTAAGGATGCCGCAATTACTAAGTTAGACGTACTTTCCGAGTTCGATGAAATAAAAGTTTGCGTCGGTTACGAATTAAACGGGAAACAATTAAAAACTTTCCCGAATGACATTTACACGCTTGAAAATGTTGTGCCAATCTACGAAACTCTTTCAGGGTGGAAAAAAGATATTTCCGGCATTACCGATTATGACGATTTGCCCGTTGAGACCAAGGAATATCTTAAATTTATTGAAACACATACCGGCGTTAATTTTAAGATTATCTCGGTCGGCGCCAAACGTTCGCAAACAATAATCGTTCAATAATGAAATATTCATCGGGAAGATTTAAACAGCGCATTAAACTACTGTTGCTGGTTTTTGCGATAATTCTGGCGTTGGCTTCACTTTATTTTTCCCAATTGTTAGTACAGAAGATTCAGCAGCGGGAAAAAGAAATAGCCAAACTTTACGCAAGCAGTTTAACATACCTTGCCAATTCAAAAAATGTCAGCGAGAATTTTACCTTTATCTTTGAAAATATTATTCAGAGAATCGACTTCCCGATGATTATGACAGACGCCGAGGATAACCCGATTTACGAGAAAGGGGGAGCCGGTTTCAGAAATTTATCCTTCGATTCAACAATGACGCACGACGAAGTATTGATAGCGCTTCGTGAAAAAGTTCAGGAGCTGAAAAAGGAATCGACGCCGATAATCGTCTATTATCCCGAAGGCGTTGTCTGGAAAAAGATTTATTTCGGAAGCTCAAATTTGGTCATCATGCTGAAATATTTTCCTTTTGCTCAGATTACGTTCGCTTTCATTTTTATATTAATCGCTTATATGAGTTTGAACTACTTCCGTAAATCGGAAGAAAGCAGTATTTGGGTCGGGATGTCTAAGGAGACGGCGCATCAGCTCGGGACGCCGATTTCCAGCTTAATGGGCTGGAACGAGCTTCTCAAAATGGAATATAACAATCCGGATAAAGTTCTGGATATCTCCGATGAAATTTCTAACGATTTAACGAGACTTAATAAAATTGCAAACAGATTTTCCAAAATCGGCTCCAAACCGGAACTGAAAGAGACAAATTTGTTCGATATGTTTGAAGAGGTAAAAAGATACTTTGACCGTCGTTTTCCGCAGATGGAGAAAAGTATCTCGATTTCTATTGAAGGGAACAGAACAGTTAAAGCAAAGATTAACCGCGATCTGTTTGAGTGGGTGCTGGAAAACCTGATAAAAAACGCGCGGGATGCAATATCAAATAAACAGGGGAAAATAACTCTGAAGATAATTGACGCTCAGAACAGCGTGGATATTGAAGTAAGCGATAACGGAAAGGGAATATCCTCAAAACAGAAGAAGGAAATTTTCAAGCCCGGTTTTTCAACGAAAAAAAGAGGTTGGGGATTAGGTTTAAGTTTGACTAAGAGGATTATTGAAGATTATCACGGCGGGAAAATTACGCTAAAAGAGTCTTCCTCGGAAGGGACAACTTTTTTAATTTCTCTGCCGAAATAATTTTTTTAATTTTTTTCTTGCTTTCACAGAAATTTTTTGTATATTTGTAACAAATGATTAAAAATATTTTTTTTCATTTTACCCCCCTATATATACATTCCAGTCGTCAAGGTCCGCCCTCAGCCTTGACGACTAGTTATTTTAAATCGATTGTTTCCTATTGTCGTCTTTTCTAATTTTTCCCCTTATTTAAATTACCCTTTGAACCGAATTAATATAAAGTTTTATATAACCTGATAATG
>JALWEC010000354.1 GCA_027036655.1 Melioribacteraceae bacterium | reverse complement strand
ATTCAGACCTCTGGGACACCCATTTTTATTTTGTTTTTCTTATAACTTATTTAAACAGAACAACTTAACTTTTTTCCTCGGTTTTAGTGCACAAAACAGGAGTATATTATTTTTGCGTCATTACGAGGAGCGAAGTGCCGTGGCTCCGTCACGGCATACGCTTGTTTTTTCTTTTCGCAATCCGCCCGAGACGAACAGCTTGTTTTTTGGGCAAAGCTAAATTCCCCTCTACAATTCACCTAAGGCGGATTCGCTATATTCGTTCAGAATAACAAATTCGGTTTTATTTCGTTGTTGCTACATCCGTTTAACGTCTTTCGTCTCGCGTTTAACGTCTCGCGTCTTACGTTCGCAGGCAACAACCGACATAAAATCAGACTACAAACTGACGAGCGTAATATTTAGGTGTAAGTTTTTCGCCTGTGGCTTTTTCAATAAGCTCGTTCCAAGGATAAAGCGCACCGTAACTGAAAAAGAGATTTTTCAAGTACTCTCCGACATTTTTTTCACCGGCAAAACTCAAATCATCGGGAAAATCCTTATCAAGAACTTTCTCGCTTATGTAATAATAAAGCTGCGAAGCGAGAATTTCGCCGAGAATATAATTGTGATAATAAGCGGGATAAAGCGCCACATGAATCTTGGAAGCCCAATCCGGTTTATTCCTTCCCGCCGGTTTATTCAGCAACTGATATTTTTCAACAAGTTCCCACCAAAGCGTATTGAGGTCTTGATCGGGATCGGCATACATAGAACTTTCAAATCTATAAATAATCTGTACCCATCGGGAAAAAACAAGCTGCTCGGTTCTCAAAAGTAAAGCCGCGTCGTCGCTGATTTTGTTTTTCTCTTCTTCCGAAATTCCGGCTACATCATGCAGCCATGCGGGACTTGCAGCCATTCTGCCGAACAACATTGCGATAGCTTCGGTCGCAAAAATGTGCGCATGGGTCCTTAATTCCCAAGGGAGTTTCCGTTCAATGTACTTATCGTAAACGGCGTGTCCGAATTCATGAAGCATTGTTCCCATCCACTTGTAATTCGGTTTAATATTACACAAAACGCGCACATCCCCTTCCCTGTCAATATCGGTGCAGTAAGCGTGCTGATACTTCCCGGGCTTTTCATATAAATCGCTATTTTCAATTAAGTCGTCAATCTCCAATCCGATTCCGTTGTAATATTTCCGGGTAAGCTCAACAATATCTTTATCGGAAAAATATTTATCCAAATCCAAATCAACGATTTTCGGACCCTGCTGAAAAAATTTATCTTGATAATGCCACGGCATTAAATTTTTTTCATCAACCGAATATCTTTTACTTAACTTCTTGTCCATCTCGGATTTAAGTAAGGCAAAAGATTCGGAAGTCATTTCGTCCAAATCATCAAGAAGGGAAATAATATCCTCAGGCTTCTGTTCGGAAAGCTCAAGACTCATAGTATGAAAATTTTCGTAACCGAGCTGACGGGCGGCTTCGTTGCGAAGTTTAACAACTTCAATCACTTTTTCGGAAATCACTTCCCCGATTTCTTTGCTCGCTTTCCAAGCGGTTTCAAGCTCGGCGTTATTTAACGAAGTTTCCAAAATCTTATCGATTTCGTTATCCGTAAATTCTTTATCGTTAATTTTTGCGCGGTAGGTTGAAAAAGTCTGCTCCAATTCGGTTGATAAATCGATGATTTTCTTCATCAAATCTTTATCAAACTGATGTGAAGCAAACTCGTTATAAAGGAGAGTGAGTTCCCGGTTTAAAACGGTTTCGGTTACTTCTCCCGATTCTTTAACTTTTTTAAGAAATTCAAACTTCTTTTTATCGGAATAATATTGACTTAACTCAAATTCCAATTCTGAAATTTTCTGATAATCTTCCGGGTTCCCGGAAACCGTCGCTTCAAAATATTTTAAGTGGAGTTCCCTGCTTTTGGGAGCTATATATTTTTCATATTCTTCGGTAAATTTCACAAATTCTTTAACTATCATAATTTCCCTTAAAATAGACCTTTGTATAACCTAAATATCTCAAAATTCGGTATAGTTCCCTGTTCTGAGATTCTTCTCCCGCTCCGCCTTGGCGGAGGATCAGAATGACATATTGTTAGGTTATGCAGAACCTTCTAAAAATTAAATAAATCCTCATCTCTAAAAACCATTAAAATTGCAGATTGAGAAACAATAATATACTTCTCATCTTTGATTTCAATTTCAATTCCGCTGTTGCGGGTAAAAAGCGCAAAATCTCCTTCCTCCACTTGCAACGGAATGTATTTTACCGGTCCGGTCTCCTTCCAAGTTTCATTTTCATCAATCTGCGAAGCAATAGGATACCCCGGTCCAACCTTAATTACATAACCTCCGCGAACACGTTCTTTTTCCGTTACTCCGGGCGGAAGGTACAATCCGCTTGTGGTTTTATTGATTGTCTCTTCCGGCTTAATCAATACTTTGTCGCCGATTACCACAATATTCTTAATATCAACCATTAACGTCCGCCGTAAACTTCATTATAATCTTCGATAGCAGCCTCGATAACTTTGGCGGCATGCTCATATCCGTAAACGGATTCAATCGTAAAATTGTTTTCGCCGCCGGGAAGCATTTTGTATGTCAAGAAATAATGTTTTAATCTCTCGATTAGAATTTGCGGCAGCTCGGAAATATCTTCTATCTCTCCATAGATATTATCGTTCTTCAAAACCGCAACAATTTTATCGTCGGACTCGCCATGATCCGTTCCCTGCAGTCCGCCAACAACGCGAGCGCGCAAAATTACTTCGCCTCGGGAAATTGGTCTTTCGCTGATTACGCAAATATCAAGCGGGTCGCCGTCCCCTTTCCCCGAAACAGGATTGAGATTGCCGGTTCTTTCTCCGCAATATGTCTGCG
>JALWEC010000353.1 GCA_027036655.1 Melioribacteraceae bacterium | reverse complement strand
AAACTTTTGCTTAACTTTTTCCGCGGAATAAACGCCCTTCTCAATAAACTCTTCGTTAATTTTCTTTACGGTGTTCCTTTTCCCGGACGCTTTCGAGAGCGCTTTCCACATCATTGTTTTAGAGCCGAAATATCTCATAAGATATTTCAGAAGCGGCGAGCCTGTTTTAACAAGCTCGGAATACAATTCGTCAAAACTTTTTTCGCGGTAGGATTCCGCCACGGCGGGGTCAAGAGGCGTAAAGTTTGCGTCGATTCCGGCTTCGGGGGAAAAGTCGTGAAGCAAGTCGATGCAGAATGAATGAATCGTTGAAATCTTTGCAGAAACAAGCCGCTTACGAATTTTATTCAACTTCCTGAGCGCCTCTTTGTCCCCTTTTAATTCCTCCCGTTTTTCCGAAACTTCCTTTACAATGCTTGAGTAAAGCTCTCCTGCGGCTTTCTCCGTGAATGTGATTGCGACAAGTTTATCAAGCTCGGGATTTTCCTTAAGCGCGATGTTTACGAATCTCTTGGCAAAAACAAAAGTTTTTCCCGAACCGGCATTGGCGGTAAGAACGATATGTTTATCGTAAGCGAGAGCTTCTTCCTGAAAAGGAGTTAATGTTTTTTTCTTTTTCATACTTTTTCAAAATTGTAAATGAGCTTATTTAAAAAACTAATAAAAACCGTTAAAAAGGTTTAAGCTTTTACAGTAGTTTTCATTAACCCACGACTTAAGTCGTGGGTTAATAATAACTAAAAATTCTTATAACCGTTTTAACGGTTTATAATGTTGGTATTTATTCAATGAATTACCTTTTTTAAGAAAACTTATAAATAGAATTCCAAAAAATCATACTGCTTTAGCAAAATAGTTTTTTAGTGAACAGCCAACAGTAAACAGTAAACAGTGAACAGTGAACAAAAAATGATTGTGTTCCGTCCTATTATCTTATTCTAAATTTTTCCGTTAATTGAACTTCAATTCAAAAATAGTTTTCGTTTTATCCGAGCGAAGCAGTTTAACGCTTCCGCCGCTTTGTTCCATAAATCGTTTGCTTAAATATAACCCAATTCCCATTCCATCGGGTTTGGTTGTAAAGCTTCGTTCAAAAATTCTATCCTTAATTTCTTCGGGAATTTCCGCGCCGTCGTTTTTAATCTCAAGGATAACGCTCTTTTCTCTTTCGGCGATTGAAAAGACTACATTCCGCGCGCCGCTTTCTTTAGCGTTTCTGATAAAATTAACGATTACCCGTCCGAGATATTCTTTGTCGGAATTTATGAAGACGGATTTATTCTCCGAGTGTATTTCAATGGAAAATTCGGAGTCGGAAAAAACCGGCTTAAGTTCATTAAGCAATTCGGCGAGATTAATTTTCTCCAAATTTATTTTCGGCATTTTTCCGAAAGCGGAAAACTCGGATGCAATATTACTCAGCAGTTCAATTTGGCTCAATAACGACGATGTAACTTTTTCAAAGTATTTCGGGAATTTCGGGGAGCCGTCTTTATACGCCGCTATAAGTTGCTGAACCGAAAGCTTCATCGGCGTAAGCGGGTTTTTAATTTCGTGTGCGACTTGTTTTGCCATTTCGCGCCAAGCGGCTTCTCGTTCCGCCGAGATTAATTTTTCCTGACTGACTTTTAGTTTTCTCGACATAAGATTAAATCCGTTAATCAAATCCTGAAGTTCACCGAATGTTTTAATGTCAAGTTTGTAATCAAGCTCGCCGTGTGCGATTTTTCGCGTTCCTTCAACGAGCTGTTGCAGCGGACTGGTAATTCTGTTAATCAGGAAAAGACCAATCAGGATAATTAATATAAAAGCAAAAGAGTAAATTGTAATCAAAACTATATCAAGCTCTCTTTCCGACATTGGAAGGAGAATAGGATTAAAAGCGTCGTTGACGGAAATTATGATTTTTTCATCACCGAAACTCGCGGATTTATAAAACGAATTAAAACCGTACTTTTCGATATTTTCTTTAATCAACTTCTCAGTTAGACCGCTTCGCCCAATGAAATCAACTATTTCAGGATTTAGAAAGGATGAAATAATTCCGCAGTCGAAAAATCTTTGATGAGTCGAACCTAACAATCTTCCGTTGGAGAAAATGGAAAATTCTACTTTTAAATCTCTTTTAGCGTCGGTAATAATCTTGGTAATATCGTTTTCGGCAAGATGATTCGAGAGATATTTTTCGACTTGCAATGCGCGTTTTCTCAGTTTATAACTTGTCGAGTTAAGATTTTTGGAATCAGATAAATCTCTGAAATATCCGGCGAGAAGAATCATCGGGACTATCGAAGTCAGAAGCAGTAAAATAAAAAGAGCCGAGCGGAATGTAAATCTTAATTTATAATCTCGGCGTTTGTACGCAAAAAACAGAAGTATTAAAATCGAAGAAAAGATGAATTGCGCGAAGAAAATTTTAAGATTCTCGAAAACAAAAGTTAGCGGGGCAAGGGCTTCTTTTGTGTAGATCGAAATAATCTCGCGACCGTCTCGGTTTTTAATTACAGGATAACAAACATAATTTCGTCCGTTAATCCGGATATCGAAAATTTGGCGTTTTTTCTCTTTTGCCCGTTCAAGCATTGATTGGGAGAGTTTATTTGAAATAGAAATATTATGCGAATTGTAAATCGGTTTTCCATCCTTAAAAATGAAAAGAAGAAAATTCTTAGCGGGAAGATATGAGTTGATAGCCAGCTTTTTTGTAATAAAAAATTCAGGTTCGGAAGGGGAAAAAATATTTTCGTCGCTCCAAGAGATTCCGGTTTTTATCAAAATTCTCGCGTCATTTATTTTAACGGGAATCGTAATTTCGGCTTTATCTTTTTTATCTGTAATATCTGTCGGACTGTTTTCTCTCCGCCAATTGTAGTAGAAGGCAGCTGTTTTGTCGG
>JALWEC010000352.1 GCA_027036655.1 Melioribacteraceae bacterium | reverse complement strand
TTCCTACTACGGCGTTATCGAGAATAATCACCGTAACGGGAGAATTATCGTTAACCGCGTCAAGAAGTCCGGTCATTCCCGAATGGGTAAAAGTAGAATCGCCGATTACCGCGACGGCGGGGCGCATTCCGGCGTCGGCAGCTCCTTTAGCCATTGTAATTGAAGCGCCCATGTCAACGCATGAACTTATTGCGTTGTACGGAGGAAGCGCTCCGAGCGTGTAGCAACCGATATCGGAGAGAACTTTCTGTTTGCCGTATTTTTCCATTGCCTCGTTAAGCGCAACGTACAAATCGATATGACCGCATCCCGGACACATTGCCGGAGGACGCCCGGAAATAAATCCGGGAACATTTTCACCTATTTTATCTTCTTTTCCGAGAGCGACCGCAACCAAATTAGGATTTAACTCTCCGTCGCGCGGAAGCGTTCCGTCCAATCTTCCTTTAACTTCTAATGTGTCGTCAAAAAATCCTTTAAGCTGTTCCTCGACAAGTGGATATCCTTCTTCGAGGACGAGAAGTTTTTCGCTCTCCTCTTGTAATTTATACAAAAGGTTTCTCGGCAAAGGATATTGAGAAACTTTAACTATGGAATAAGGGCATTCCTCGTCCCGATAATTTTCCATCAGATAGTTGTAAGCCAGTCCGCAAGCTACTATTCCTAGCGATTTATCCTTTCCGGTGATAAATTTGTTAAATTCGGAGTTTTCCGATTCTTCCTCGAACGCGTTCTGATTTTTAAGAAGATTTTTGTAGCGTTCCCTTGCTATTGAAGGAAGCAGAATAAACTGCTTCGGATCGGGAGGAAGAAGAAACTCTCTTTGTGATTCCGCCTCGCCGGTTTCAACTCCGTATCGTGAATGAGCAAGCCGCGTTGTAATTCTAAGCATAACAGGAGTTTCGTACTTTTCGGAAAGCTTAAACGCCGCGCGGGTCATATCGTAGGCTTCCTGCTGATTGGACGGCTCGAGAATAGGAATAAGCGCGAAGTTTCCGTAATAGCGGGAGTCCTGTTCATTCTGCGAAGAGTGCATCGAGGGGTCGTCCGCGACGGTTACCACAAGTCCGCCGTTAACTCCCGTAATAGCAGAATTCATAAAAGCGTCCGCCGCAACGTTAAGACCTACGTGCTTCATGCAGACGATTGCGCGCTTTCCCGCATACGACATTCCCAAAGCGGATTCCATAGCGGTTTTTTCATTCGCCGACCACGCGGCGTGAATCTCTTTTTTCTTTGCCGGTTTTGAGCGTTGTACATATTCCATGATTTCGGTGGAGGGCGTTCCCGGGTAAGCGTATATTCCGGAAATTCCGGCGTCAAGCGCTCCCTGCCCGATTGCTTCGTCGCCGAGAAGTAATAATTTAGCCATAATAAATCTTCAATTTTCTTTTAGAAATAGAATGTAAATATAAGGAGAAGAAACAAAAAAGACACGAAAGAGGGATTTTAATTTTTGAGTCCACTTAAAAATATAATTCATTGAATAAATACCAACATTATAAATCGTTAAAACGGTTTTTATTAGTAAGCTTTGTACAACCTAACCCGGACAAGCCGGAAACAAAATTAGAAAAAGTCGGACAAAAAAATAATCTCTGAAACCCTTATCAATAAGGGACTTTAGAGTATTTGGAAAAATATTTTGCCACAAATAACACGAATTTTACTGATATGCGCCTAATTTATATGTCATTCTTCATTTCGCTTCGCTCCATTCGGAATAACATTTTACGGGGTTATGCAAAGCCTTCTTTAAATTAAAGCGCTTTGCCCTTTTTGGATTTTTGTATCTCACGGTTTATAAAACCGGCTCAGAATTCCCGGATTAATTTTTTTTGACTTTTTTTTAAAAAAAACGTACATTGGGTTGGTTTTAGGTCTCAGGAGTAAAAAATATTTTTTGTTATTTCATTTCTCCGATTGTGGGAAATAACAAATAATTTGTCATAGAATTATTTATTCACACAAAAAAAGGAGCTTGCTATGAGGCAAACGGTTACTGCATTTCTGGTAGTGTTGTTTACTCTGTCGATTTTCTCTTACACATATGCGCAGGACAAATCGACGATTGAAAACCTTGTTGAAAAATACAAGAGCGGCGTAAAACTTAACGAAAACGAGTTTAATTTAATTAAAAATATTGTAGATCCTGTTAAATCCATCAAATATCAAAATCCGCCTTCGGCACCGAAAGGTGCTTTAAGCGAAGGTTTTGAAGGATCAACATTTCCTCCTGACGGTTGGACAACGATAAATAATGACGGTGGTTCTAAGGAATGGGGTAGATATACGTCAGATAATCACACAGGTTCGGCTTGTGCTGCTGTGTCTTACGAAACGCCAAATGATGATTGGTTAATAACTCCAAGACTTACCGTAAGTAGCGGTGATAGTTTTTCTTTTTGGGCAAAATCAGGTAGTTCTTCTTGGTTAGAAGATTTTAATGTAAAAGTTTCCAAAGCAGGAACTAATGTTTCGGATTTTACAATTACCTTACAATCCGTAACAAGTACTCCGGCTTCGTGGACACAATATACGTACGATTTAACAGGAGGTGGTTACGGAATAAACGATGGGGATAATATTTATATTGCTATTCAATGTGTGTCTGATGACAAACTTAGGTTTGAAATAGACGATGTTGCAGGTCCAAATATTTACACATCTTCAACTCAACCTGGAGATCCTTCAAATCCAAGTCCGGTTGACGGAGCTACGAATGTCGCTTATGCGTCCGGAACATTAACTTGGGATTTCGGAGCCAATACGGATACGTATGACCTTTGGTTCGGACCTTCGGGTAATATGAGTAAAGTGGTTACCGACGGAGCGGCTTCCAAAGGAGGAAGTTATTCATATTCCAATCTAAACAGCGGGGCGGATTACCAATGGCAGG
>JALWEC010000351.1 GCA_027036655.1 Melioribacteraceae bacterium | reverse complement strand
CGCGAAGCGGTTTCCCGCAACGCGTCCCGAACCTGCATTGGCGTCAAAGTCGGATTAGCCGAAAGAACAAGAGCTGCAACGCCTGCAGCCAGCGGACAGCTGAATGATGTTCCGCTTGAAGAAGTGTAACCTGTCGCGCTCGAAGGCGAAGCAACCGCAACGCCGCTTCCCATTGCCATAATATCGGGTTTAATTCTTCCATCAACAGTTGGACCAACACTGCTGAATGAAACTCTGTAACCGGAAGCGTCAACTGCTCCGACTGCAATAACGCTGTCGCCGTCTGCGGGAGCGCCGAGCGTATTATGGGAATCGTTATCTCCTTCGTTGCCGGCGGAGTTAACGACAACTATACCGCGTTTTACGGCTAAGTCGGCTCCGATGGTAATTGTTGCCGTATTGCCGTCCATATCCTGCCAAGTATATCCCGGATAACCGGGGTCCATTCCTATGTAACCGAGAGAAGTGGTTGTAACGTCAACGCCGATTGAATCAGCCCACTCGGCTGCGGCAATCCAATTATCTTCCTCGGCGGGAGTTTCTGAATCGGTATTTTCGGTTTTGGCAAGGAGAAAGGAAGCTCCGAACGCCGGACCGATTAACGAACCTTCTTTAAATCCGCCGATAGTGGATAAAGTTTCCGTTCCGTGCGAACCTTCTCCCATATCACCTTCGTCGCCTACATTGCCGTCGTTGTTTACGAAATCCCACATTGCAATAATATTCATATTTGCAAACGCTTCATGCGCAAGATTATTAAATCCGGCGTCCATTGAACAAATTGTAATTCCCTCTCCGTGAATTCCCATATTGTGAACGGCGGGAACATTAAGCTGCTCAACCTGCGTATAGGATGCTCCGTAATCAAAATCTGTTGTTGATTTGGGAGAGGTCTTGTAGCGTTTCAACGAATTGCTTTTTCTAACTTTATCGTCTGTCTTAAATGAACGTACCAAATCTATTTTTTTTACAAAAGGAAGTTTTTCCGCGGCGAGAATTTCATCATAATCGGCGTAGCCGCTTACGGAGTTAAACCATCGCGAGCGTTGGTGAATTTTAATTTCGAGTTCGGTTAAATCGCGAACATATTGATTATAAACGGGAATATCACGGAAATCAATTAAGGACTTTGATTTCATTCGCATAGCTCTGCGCGCCAAAGATTTTTTTGAAACTACTTTTTCCGGATGAGAAAAATAGTAAGCGGTATTGTCGCCTTTATCGGTAAAGTAAATCCAAACTTTTACGGTTTGTTTTTCATTAACGGACAGAAGTTTTGTTTGGAGAGCTTCCGTAACCTTTGTTTCCTGAGCAAAAAGAGTTGCGCCTGCAAAAAGCAGCATCAATAATAGTTTTTTCATAGATGACCTTTGTTAATATTGTAAATAAAATGAAGAATAAAGTAAGAATTGTATTGCGATAATTCAATAGGATTTTTAAAACGAATAATAATTTGTGCGCTTTGGCAAACTATTACAGTTTTAATTCTTTTCGAAAAAAGTGCGGGGAGCGTATTTTTTATTTAACTCAAAATTGTCATAAAGAAAATTTTAATTGCAAATTTCAGATAACTGATAGTTTATTGTAGCAAACTGTGTTTTTTGTTTTAGAAAAATAATTAAATCATCAAAAATCATAATAATATCTGCGTAATCAGCGTCCTATTTATAAGCCACGAATACGCAAATAATTTCAAGACAGTTTACTATTCACTCCGCCTGAGATTTCTTCGGCAATCGGTCAATAAGAAAAAATATTCTTTCTTGATAATACTTTGTAATTCCGAATTTTCATAAATTTGTTTTTCAGTTAGGAGATTTTAAATGAAAGCGTTAGTTACCGGCTCGACTGACGGAATTGGATTTGCAACGGCGGAAAAGCTTGCGGCAAAGGGCTATTTTGTTTTGCTTCACGGAAGAAACGAAAAGCGCTGCGATGAAGCCGCGGAGAAAATCAAATCGAAAAATCCCGGCGCTATTTTGGACTTTATTGCCGCCGATTTATCCGAATTAAAAAAAGTGGAAGCCGCTTCGGAAATAATCTTAAAGAAACACCCCGACTTAAATATCTTAATTAATAACGCGGGAGTTTTTTTCTCCGATAGAGAAATTACCGAAGACGGATTCGAATCGACATTTCAAATAAATTATCTGAGTCATGTTCTGCTTACGCTTAATCTCACAAATGCGTTAATAAAGCAAGGAAGAGGAAGAATAATAAATGTAAGTTCCATGACTCACGCTTGGGCAAAATTGGATTTTGAAAATCTGAACGGAGAAAAACATTACAGCGGAGAAGAAGCTTATGCGGTTTCCAAACTTTGCAATATTATGTTTACTTACAAGTTATCGCGCGTAATCGCCGGAAGCGGAGTAACCGTAAACGCGCTTCATCCGGGAGTGATAAACACAAAGCTTTTGAGCAAAGGCTGGGGAATCGGCGGCGCTCCGGTTTCCGCCGGCAGCGAAACATCCGTCTATCTTGCCGCGTCTGAAGAAGTTGAAAATATTACGGGAAAATATTTTGTGGATAAAAAACCGGCGGCTTCTTCCAAAATCTCTTATGATAAAGAACTGCAGGAAGAGTTATGGAATTTAACTTTGAAAATGTTGAATGTTAAAAAATTTCCCTTTTGATTTTATTTTTGAAGAAAGAGGATAAATAGTTTCGGCGGCGGTAAACGTCAGTTAAGTTTGGTTAAATTATTTTTTGATGTGCTAAGGAAATTTAGTTACCCTGAACTTCGTTCGGGGTTATTCAAATTCGACTACTTTGCAGTCGGTGTAAATTTAACTTTCTCGGAAGTATGAAGCAATTTAATTTGTGAAACAAAGTAAGATTATGCAACAGGAAGTGCAAAGCACTTCAATTTGAATAACTATGGACGAAGTCCATAGGCA
>JALWEC010000350.1 GCA_027036655.1 Melioribacteraceae bacterium | reverse complement strand
TCCGCGACAGTAACGTAAATATTTGAAAAGCCGCATTCTACTAAAATTGATTTCAAATTACCGGTTGTTTCAAATCTGGAATAATCCAACTCTTTTGTTTTAGGGAAAAAATCGTAAAGATACCATGAATATTGAGGTTCGTAAATATCGGCAAAAACGAGAATAAACTTTCCGCCGGTTTTTAAAACGCGGAAGATTTCTCGAGACAAAGAATTTTTATCGCGAATAAAATGAACCGCGTTTACGATAAATACAAATTCAAAAACCGCATTTTTAAATGTGAGTTTTTCTCCGGCGGCTTGGACGAGCATGTTAATCTTTTTGGCTCTCGCTTCTTTTAACATCTCTTGCGATTTGTCCAGTCCGACTTTCATTCCCTCAAATTTCGCAAGCCATTTTCCCGTTCCGCACCCGATTTCAAGCGCGCTTTTTTCAGAATAAAACTTTGAGAGTAAACTCTCTATTCCGCTGAAATCGGAAGCCGCATAACGTTCATCATATTTTGTAGCTATTTTGTTATATACCGATTTCATCAAATATCTTTCCCAAAAGAAAAAAGGGAAGTTTTTCCCCTTTTTATTTGTACAAATAACGTTTAATCTTGTGAGTTGGCGTTTTAATAAAAGGTTCCGGTTGATGTTCGACTTTATTCAATCTGGAAAACGAGGGGACAAATTCATTCGTCTTTTTCATAATGTTTTTCAGAATTTTATCGATTAGTTCGTTTGCCTCCGCGTCTGACATTTTACCCGCGCCGAGTTGATCGTCCATTGCTTCCTGATCGAGATGAACCAAAGCAACTATTTTCCCATCCCTTTCCAAAACCACAGATTCAACTACAAATTCCTGCCGGTTAATAACCGTTTCAATTTCTTCGGGATAAATATTTTTCCCGTTTGCGCCGAGAATCATATTTTTACTGCGTCCTTTTATAAAAAGATAGCCGTCCTTATCTACAATTCCCAAATCTCCCGAACGGAACCAGCCGTCGTCCGTAAAAACTTCTTTGGTTCTCTCTTCGTCTCTGTAGTAACCTTTCATCACGTTCGGACCTTTTATTAAAACTTCGCCTTCAACTTTTTCGGGATTTTCGCTTTCGATTTTCACTTCCATTCCGTTTAAGGTTTTACCGGAAGAGCCGAAACGAACTTCGCTCGGAGCCGTTCCCGTAACAAGGGGAGAAGTTTCCGTTAAACCGTACCCCATTGCGTAAGGAAATCCCGCTTCTGTTAAAAATAATTCCACTTCGGATGATAAAGGCGCGCCGCCCATTGTAAACATCCGCAATCTTCCGCCGAAAGTTTCCATTAATTTTTTACCCGCCGATTTGTTAATCGCTTTGCGAAGCAGCGGAACGGAATACGCTTTCTTTACCAATCCTTTACTGTTTATCTCTTTTAATATCTTTCCTTTGTAGATTTTTTCAATTATCAGCGGAACGGCAAGCATAACCGTGGGGCGGACCTCCTTTAACGCCGCGACCAGACTCGTCGGAGTAGGAGGCTTTTTTGTGTAATAAATCGAGGCGCCTACGTTAAGCGGAGTAATAAAACCAAGCGTTGATTCCATTGTGTGAAAAAGGGGAAGAATTGAAAGAAAAACATCCTTTTGATTTATTCCGACAAGCTCAATAGTAGCTTCGGAATCGGAGACAATGTTTTTGTGCGTCAGCATTACGCCTTTTGAGTTTCCGGTAGTTCCGGAAGTATAAAGCAGAGCCGCCAAGTCCTCTTCTTCAATCTCTTCGTTTTTTAAGCCGACGTACGATAACGCCTTATCGAGAATTTTGTTAAACTCGAATTTACTGTTTTGGAGCGCGTCTTTCAGTAAGTCGGATTTTGTATCTTCCGGCACCAAAATAAATTCATCCAATAAAATTTTAGACTCGAGGAAATTAAGCTCCAAATCTTCAATTTTTTCAAAAAGTTTGGAAGAGATAAAAATCGCTTTCGACTCGGAGTGAATTAATATATGCTTTATTTCCGTAGGTTGGAATTCGGTCATAATCGGAACCGCAATCGCTCCGATTGTTACAATCGCAAGATAGGCTATGCCCCAGTTCGGACTGTTCTCGGATAAAATTGCAACGCGGTCGCCCTTTACGATTCCGCGGGACCGGAGAAAATCGGAAACCTTGTTAACCTTTTCGCCAAGCTCGTTGTAGGTCATAGTCTTTCCTTCAATCGAGGCAAGCGCAAGGTTGTCGGAATATTTACTAATGGAGTTTTGAAACAACTCCGCTATTGTTAATTTTTTCAAGTTTGGCATTTTATTCCATAAAATTTATTTTTAATTTTATTATTAAATTTATTTTATTTACAATATAATTGAATTTTGCATAACAATAAAAAGAGTAAACTATGAGAAAAACTGTTTTGGCCCTGCTGGTGTTGGGAATGATATTCACAATTAATGCACAAGATAAAAAAGAATCGATAAACGGGAAGTGGATTCCCGAAGCGGTTATAGGAGTTAACTTAAGTCAGGCTACCATTAGCAATTGGGCTGCCGGCGGAGAAAATAAACTCGCTTGGAACTTTGTTTTTGAAGGAAAATTAAATTATCAAAAAGATAAATTGGGATTTAAGAATCTTCTTAAAATCAACTACGGGAGAACAAAAGAAGGGGACGGATTAAACAAAACCGTTCAGAACGATTTGCTTTACAACAACAGATTAAGCTACAAATCGGGCTGGATTTTCGATTACTATGCCGGAGCTAACTTAATTTCCTATATCGCATCCGGATATGATTACTCAGCAGCCTCGCCGGTTGAAGTTACTCAGCTTCTTAATCCCGCCGACGTTACCGAATCGTTCGGGTTATCTTACGATAAGAACCAAACTATTCAGACGCAGTTGGGACTCGGATTTCATCAGGTTTTTTCCAAACCGATTAACACGGCAGACGCAACCACGGATGTTAAAACCGAAACCGGAATCGAAAGCATTACCAACATGAAATTAGGACTGACAGAAAAAATATCATGGACTTCCTACTTAAGACTTTTTTCAGGATTCAACAGATTGCAAACGTGGGACGTCCGCTGGGATAACACCGTAACCGCTTCCGTAAACGACTGGCTGAATGTTAATCTTACGTTTCTCGTGGTTTATGATAAATCCCAAAGTTTGAAAACACAAGCAAAGGAAGCTTTGAATCTCGGAATTTCTTACAAGCTGCTGTAGTATATATCTTTACATAACTAAATTTATCAAGTTGAGTTCGCTACGTTTACCCCCGACCGCTTTTCTTCGGGGGCGAAGGTAAAATCCGTTAGAAATATCTCTAAATTCGTTGTAATTACCGGTTCTGAGATTTTTCTTTCGCTCCGCCTTGGCGGAGTATCAGAATAGCTTATTACGGGACAGTGCAAAGCATTCTTTTAGAAAATTTCGGATAATAGACATTTTATTGTAGCACAGTTTGCTTAGTGAGGCGAGAAAACTGTGTTTTAGTTATCTAGGCGCTTATCGGTAAAATTCGTGCTATTTGTGGCAATATATTTTTCCAAATACTCTAAAGTCCCTTGTTGATAATGGTTTCAGAGTTTATTTCTTTGTCCGACTTTTTCTAATTTTGTTTCCGGCTTGTCCGGGTTGAGTTATGCAAAACCTTCTGATAAATATTTTACTAAATACTCTTAAAAGTCCTTGTTGGTAAAGCTTTCGGAAATTATTTTTTTCCGGCTTTACTCCCGTTTTGGTCCCGGCTTGCCCATGTTGAGGTTAAATAAAACAATAATCCTTTAAACCATTTTTACTTCGAATGTGTCTAAATATCAAATCACAAAAAATAAAAACAGGAGTTACAAAATGAAAAAACTAAATTATTCATTACTTATCGCATTATTTTCCATTTCGGCTATTTTTGCACAGCCGATGATGAATAAAAACGGCAATTACGGTGAAATGCGCCAGAAGGTTAAAAACAAATTAAATTTAACCGAAAAACAGTCAAAACAATTTGACGATATTATTTTTGCTCAGAGAAAAGCGGCAATTGACACAAAATCTGAAATCCAAAAGTTACGCTTAGATTTGCAGAAAATGATGAACGATAACGATGTGGACAAAAGCAAGCTGTTTTCCCTTACCGGCAAAATCTCCGATTTAAAAGCAAAAATGGGAAAAAACAGAATTACAACCTGGTACAAAATCTACAATATCCTCGATAAAGACCAAAAAGCGACCTGGACAAAAGTATTTAACAAGTTTACACAGCACGGTAAAAAAGGTATGATGAAAAAAGGAATGATGATGAATAAAAAATCAAACTTCAAGAATATGCCTCAACAAAACATTCGCAGGCAAAGAATGATGAGATAAACTATTTCTCATAACGCTATCCCAAATAGCTGTTTCAAGGTATATTTTACTTTGGAACAGCTTTTTTTATTTTGAAAAACAATAATGTTTTTTCAAGAAGATATTTTTTCTTATTTTTGAACATCTAAAACATTCAGCATTCACAATGGTAAAAAGCTATACTACACATATACTCCTTAAACCCTACCTAACTAATTCAATAACTACATCCAAGGAGGAACAATGGGCGCATTACTAATAATGATCCTTGCTTTCGCCGGTTACCTTTTGATGTACAAACTTTACGGCACTTATGTCGGGAATAAAATTTTTAAGATTTCCGACAATAACAAAGCCCCCGCCGTTGAATTTGAAGACGGCACTGATTTTGTGCCTACAAAAAAAGAGGTAATCTTTGGGCACCACTTTACTTCCATTGCCGGAACAGGTCCTATCGTAGGTCCTGCAATAGCAATAATTTGGGGCTGGGTACCCGCATTACTATGGGTTTTTATCGGTTCGATAATGATGGGCGCAGTTCATGATTTCGGTTCGCTTTTGATTTCCATGAGAAATAAAGGTAAATCTATCTCCGAATACACTGCTCTCTATTTAAGCAGCCGTACAAGACTCGTAATTTTCTTTGTAATATTTATAGAGATATGGATTATCGTATCAATCTTCGGATTGGTTATGGCGGTTCTCTTCAAAATGTTCCCCGGAACGGTTCTGCCGGTTTGGCTTGAAATACCGATTGCAATGTATGTCGGCTATGTGGTTTATAAAAAAGGAGCCAATATTACAACTTGGTCTATTATAGGCGTTGTAACTATGTACATCACGGTTGTAATAGGTGCATTCGTTCCTATTCATGTCGGCGGAATGTTTGGACTTTCTTCAATAGGCGTATGGTCTATTATTCTGCTGATTTACGCATTTTTTGCCTCGGTTCTTCCGGTTACGGCATTATTACAGCCGAGAGATTTCCTTAACTCACATCAGCTGTTAGTTGCAATGGCTTTAATGTCACTTGGTGTTTTAGTCGCAGCTTTCGGCGGAAATCTCAATATTGTCGCTCCCGCGGTTCAAGCTACTCCGGCGGCAGCTCCGCCAATGTGGCCATTCTTATTCGTAACAATTGCTTGCGGCGCAATCTCTGGTTGGCATTCGCTTGTTTCATCCGGAACTTCAGCCCGTCAGGTTCGTAAAGAAACCGATTCGTTGTTTGTCGGTTACGGCTCTATGTTAATGGAAGGCGCACTCGCAACTTTGGTTATCATCGCAGTTGCAGCCGGTATCGGAATGGGCTACACATTAAAAGATGGAACGGTTCTTACCGGAATTCCGGCTTGGACGCACCACTACGCTTCTTGGGCAGCCGCAAAGGGCTTAGGCTCAAAGGTAGGAGCGTTTGTAATCGGATCGGCTAACATGATTGAAACACTCGGTATTCCGAATCATATCGCTCAGGTTATTATGGGCGTATTTGTTGTTTCATTTGCCGGAACAACTTTGGATACTGCTACAAGAATTCAGCGCTACATCTTAACGGAAACTTTCCCGAAGGCGTTTGGCAACAAATATGTTTCCACAAGCGTTGTAATAATTCTTGCATTGGCTCTTATTTTCTCGAGCGGAGCAAACGGAAAAGGCGCATTAAACTTGTGGCCTTTATTCGGAGCAACAAACCAAACATTAGCAGGATTGGCTTTGATAATCATTTCCGTATTCCTAAAAACACGCGGCGGATTAAAATGGCTGATCAGCGCAATTCCCGCGGCATTTATGGTCTTGGTTTCATTCTGGGCATTATGGCTCAACCAAATCAATTTCATGAATAAAGGAAATGTGCTTCTTTCGGTTATCAATCTCTTAATTATGCTTTCGGTTGTTTGGATTGTATTTGAAGCAGTCAGACGATTTGTAAATATTGATTCGTTAGATTATGACCCCGAAACGGGTGCCGTTAAATCTTATGAGTAAAAATGATTAAAAAACTGCAGAAGAAGTATTTTGTATTGATATTGCCTCCCGTATTATTGGCAGTAGTAGTTTACTTTTTACAGCAGTCAGAATTATGGGAAGGAGTTCATGCGGCTCCTTCCCATTCTTTACCGATAATCCTTTTCATTCTTGCAATTACGGTTGGAGTTGCAATCCCGATATTTTTAAGAGTTTACTTCTTTTCAAAATTGAAGGAGAAAAAATTCTCAACAGAGGAAGAATTCATCAAATATGAAGAATCCATTATCTCGGTTATCGCAATAACGCCGTATCTCGCTTTTGCCGCCGCGTTGCTTAATATGGACCCATTTTATTTCGGCGGAGTTGTTCTTGCCGCAATCTATGCGATGTATTATCATTACCCTTCGGAAAAGAAAATAAATTTTGACAAAAAAATCTTTCGCGTTAAGGAAGTTCGAAATGGATAAAGAGAAAATTAAGAAAAAACTTAAAGAATATTGGAGCGCTTTTGACGCCGCCGCGAAAGAAAAAGCGACTGAGATTGTTGAATATGAACTCTACGAGTTGCAGAATATTTTTGCTATTGTCGTTATCGGTTCGTTTGTCGGAATGCCCGCTCCGCCGATGCAGATTACATTGGATTTACTTCCTTACATGGAAGAAGAACTTATCATCATGATGGATAAAATTTCCACGGCTAATTCACCGATTTCAGATTTAGTTTCAATTATGGATGTTCACTAATGGATAAAAAAGTACAGAAAATAATGTTTTTCCTCGGAAAAGGAGGAGTAGGGAAATCAACGACATCTTCCCTTTATGCGGTTGAAAAATCTTTAACCGGCGAAAAAGTTTTACTCGCGTCAATGGATCCCGCGCACAATCTCGGAGATATTTTTGAGATGGAAATGTCGGGGAAACCGAAAGCGCTATCCAAAACTCTTTCGGTGGCGGAAATTAACCTTGATTACTGGGTGAACCACTATCTTGATGATATGCAGAAGCAGATGACAAAAAGTTATTCCTATTTAACCGCGTTAAGTTTGGATAAGCATTTCGGCATTGTCCGCTATTCGCCGGGAATCGAGGAGTACGCGCTCCTTAGAGCGTTTACATATTTCTTAAATAAATATACGCAGTTTGACAGAATTATATTCGATATGCCCCCGACCGGGCTGACATTAAAGTTTTTATCGCTCCCGAAATTGTCTCAAATCTGGTTAGAGAAATTAGTTGACCTCCGCAATGATATTATCGACAAAAAAGAAATCGTTACAAAAATTAAGTTCGGAAATATTGAACTGCAGAGAGATAAACTTCTGAATAAATTGAACAACCAGCTTAACGAATACACCGACGCCCGCAAAGTATTGGAAAATCAAGACCGGACACAGCTTGTTCTTGTAATGAACCAGGATAAACTTTCTCTGGCGGAATCAAAATTAATTGTGGAAAAACTTAAATTTGCCGAGTTGAAAATCAGGAAGGTTTTTATTAACAAGTTTAAGGCGGAAATTCCCGTAGAAGAGCTTGAAAAGATTTTCAGTGAATATGAAATACGCCACTATCCGCTGAAAGACGAATCAATCACCGGATTAACCAACTTGGAAGTTTATCTGAAAGAGAATGGATTTTTAGACTAATCCCAAAAGTCTTTACTCGGATTTCAGATAACTAAATAAGTTAAGATTTTCTTCGATTACTTTCTTTCCCTTAAGAATTTCGTTTTCTTTAACGCCGAGTGAAAATCTGACAAATCGTTCACCGTTGGAGCCGAAAATTTTACCCGGAGTCAGAACAATCCCGAGTTTGTACAGCATCGTATCCACAAACTCATCTACATTTTGCAAATTATCGGGGACTTTTGCCCAAACGAACATTCCGCTTGTATTTTTATCCGCTTTAAGTTTCAGCATTTCAACAATTTCAAAAACCAAATCTTTTCTCTTTTGATAAACGGCGTTCCGTTCGTCGTGAAAACTATCCGGAACATTTAATAAAGCTTCAATTGCGCCTTCCTGAATAGGGCGAAACATTCCGGTATTTATGTTGCTCATAAACTTAAGAATCGGTTCAATGTAATTTGGGTTTCCCGCGACCATGCCTACTCTCCATCCCGCCATATTATGAGATTTGCTTAATGAGTTGAGTTCGATGCAGACATCTTTTCCCCCGTCCAATGCAAGAACGCTTAAAGGTTTTCTTTTGGGAAGAACGAGGGAGTAAGGATTGTCATTGCAGAGAAGGAGATTATGCCTCGCGGCAAAATCGACAACTTTCTGCAAATCCTCTTTTTCGGCAATCGCTCCCGTAGGCATATTGGGATAATTAACCCACATGATTTTTGCGTTGTCCGCAACTTTTTTGTCGATGTTTTCCAAATCGGGTAGCCAATTATTGTTCTCATCCAAATCGTAGAAAACCGCTTTACCGCCGGCAAGATGAGTCGCAACCTTGTAGGGCGCGTAACTCGGATTAGGAACGAGAGCGATATCGCCGGGATTTAAGAAAGACATTGAAATATGAAAAATGCCTTCTTTTGAACCGAGAAGAGGAAGAAGTTCGGACGATGAATCGAGGGAAACATTAAAGACTTTTTTGTACCATTCGGCAAGCGCGGAACGCAATTCCGGCAAACCGGAGTAGGATTGATATCCGTGATTATTAGGATTCTTTGCCGACTCGTAAAGTTTTTCCACAACCGAATCGGCGGGTGGCAAATCGGGATTGCCTATTGAGAAATTAATTATCTCTTTTCCCGCAGCGCGGACTTCCGCAATATCTTTTCCTCTTTTTGAAAAATAATATTCTTCAATTGAGCTTACTCTTTCCGATGGTTTTATCATTTTACTCTCTTAA
>JALWEC010000349.1:377-2904 GCA_027036655.1 Melioribacteraceae bacterium | reverse complement strand
TTGTGATTATGCTCCTTTACGGACTGAATTCATTAGTGGGATTTTATATGCTTGATATGGAAACGCTGAATGCGGTCAATTATAAAATCGCCTGGATTTTGATGACGATAAGCGCGTTCGGAATCATTATTCCCACGCCGGGAGGAATCGGTTCGTATCACGCCATTGTGATTTTTGTTTTAACGGTGCTTTTCAATTTCGGCGAGGATATTAGCGCATCGTATGCGATACTTACTCATTTTATTTCTTACGCGGGATTTATTATCTTAGCGTTTTTATCGATATGGTTTGTCAACAGAAAGCAGGTTAGCGAAGGAAAAAATAAATATAATTTTTGGTCAGTTTTGAGGACGAAGGATGAATAAGAAAATTGCTTTAATTTTGATTTTGTTTGTTGCCGGAATTTCATACGGACAAACAAAAAAGATATCCGGTTTGGAAATTACAGGCGGAATGGGAATTCAAATGTCTTACACTCCGGTTTTGATGAATTACATCAACAACAATTACGGGGCGGGTTCTCCGATGAATACGTTTAATAACGGCGTTGAACTTTGGGTGGAATCTGTAACCGATTACAAAGACAAATTCCAAATCGGAGCTGAGTTTGTTTACAACTATTTTTCATATACTAACAGCGTTGGCGGATTAATCTACGAGTTCGACAGAACAATTTATATGCCTACGCTTCTCGGTTACTACGTAATCAAAGGTTACGGCTACGAATTCAAATTCGGCGTTGGGCTTGGCTATCGTCACGCTGCGGTTGTCGAAAAAGTTTATGATTCCCAGGATTACTCCGCCGAAGGTTTCGGGAGCTTATTGCGCGCCCAGGCAATAACGGCTTTGATGAAAAACTTGTACGTGAACCTTGGAGGAGACTTGCGTTACGATATTATCGGAACGCCAAAAAACGGGGACTTGAAAATTTACGATAACGTGCTGGAGCAGAATGTAACGCTAAATTCGTTCAGCGCTGTGGTCAGAATCGGATTAACATACATTTTTTAGGAGGTTTTTTTGTCAATATTGGAAGCGGCATTTTTAGGATTAATTCAGGGACTTACCGAGTTTCTTCCCATAAGCAGTACGGGGCATCTTACGTTAGCGGGAAAATTAATGGGAGTTATCTCAGCCGAGCATCCGGAAAGATGGACGGCTTTTATCGCCGTAATTCAGCTCGGAACGCTCCTTGCGGTTTTAATTTATTTCCGGATTGAGATTTGGAAAATCATTGTCGAGTTTTTGCGCGATAATTTAACGCAGCGGAAAAAGTATTCCGAACAGTCGCTCTACTCGCGATTAGGTTGGCTTATTATCATCGGCTCGATTCCGGTCGGATTTATTGGATTGGGGTTTAAGGATTTTATCGAAGGAGCGTTCACTAAAAATCTTTATGTTATTTCCACAAGTCTGATTGTTTTCGCTCTCGTTTTAGCTTGGGCTGAAAAAGTTGGGAAATTCAAAAAGGATATGAAAGATATTACTTGGAAGGATGCGCTTATTATCGGGTTGTTTCAGTCGCTTGCTTTAATTCCCGGCTCGTCCCGCTCCGGCTCTACAATCACCGGAGGTTTATTTACGGGATTAAAGCGCGACGTGGCGGCAAAGTTTTCTTTTCTTCTCGGGATTCCTGCAATTCTTGCAAGCGGATTGCTGGAGTTTTATCAGTCGATTCATTTTCTCGACGCCGACGGAACAATCAATCTGATTGTCGCAACTTTGGTCTCGGCGCTCAGCGGATATTTTGCGATTGATTTTCTGCTGAAATATCTTAAAATTCACTCGACAAAAGTTTTTATTTCATACAGAGTGGGAATTGCGATTGTTATTTTATATCTGATAACTACTCGTGTAATCGGAGCTTAAAGAGGAGTAAAAAATGAAAAAGATTATTATTTTGGCGCTTGTTTTGAGCGGAATTTTTTATGCGCAGAAAAAAGAAAAGTTTAATCCGAGATTGCATATTAACAAAGGTAAATTATCAAGACTTATGAACTTAAAGAAAGGTGAAGGTTTGATTGCAACTATTGAAACAAATATGGGAAATATCGTCATCGAGCTTTATCCGGATAAAGCTCCCAAAGCTGTTGAGAACTTTGCCGGTTTGGCAAACAGCGGTTTCTACAACAATGTGTCGTTCCACAGAGTAATAGATAATTTTATGATTCAGGGCGGCGACCCGACGGGAACCGGCTCAGGCGGAGAAAGCATTTGGAATGGCGCTTTTGAAGATGAATTTTCTCCCGATTTAACATTTAATGCGCCCGGAATTCTTGCGATGGCAAATCGCGGACCTAACACAAACACAAGTCAGTTCTTTATTACGCTTGCTCCGACCCCGTGGCTTAATAATCATCACACGATTTTCGGTAAAGTTATAGAAGGAATGGATGTCGTGGAGAAAATCGGCAAAGTAAAAACGACTAAACCGTTTGACAGACCGGTTGAAAAAGTATTTATGAAATCCGTTAAAGTTCAAAAAGCGGCTTTGTAAGATTTGAAATCATAGAAAGCTTTGCATAAT
>JALWEC010000349.1:0-367 GCA_027036655.1 Melioribacteraceae bacterium | reverse complement strand
GAATGAAGCGAAGCGGATCCTCCGCCAAGACGGATTGGCGGAAAGAATCTCAAAACCGGAAATTAAACAAAATTTCGAGATATTTCGGACTACTTTCATCTTCGCCGCGGCGAACTCAATATGCAATTATAGGTTTTGCAAAGGTCTTCTATTAATTGTAAATCCTAAGTTAGGAATGCAGATTTACAAATGCCAATTGTATTAAAATAATCGAGCCAACGGATTTCTTAATAGAAGAGTAAAAAAAAAAGTTTAACAATTATTCAATTGAAAAAATATTTTGAAGAATAATCAGATGAAAGAAAAGGAATATTTTTCTTCCCGGTGGGGACTTATTATTGCAACCCTCGGAATTGCCGTAGGGACG